>DAIMZU010000687.1:0-2108 GCA_036733845.1 Ramlibacter sp. | reverse complement strand
GGGTGCTCAGCAGCTTTTCATGGCCGTGCTGAAGGCCGAGGGCGACCAGCGTGCTGCTGCCATCAAGGCCCATGCTGACGACGCTCCCGAACCGGCTAAGGCCAGCGCGGCTCCTGAGGACAAGGGCGCCAAGACCAAACAGCAGATGGCCGCCGAGGCCGAAGCCCATGCCAAGAAGACCGGCGTGGACTTGGTCACGGCCCTCAAAGAACTGGGTTACGCGAGCTGATCGCGCCTCCCGCCACCCGTAACCCCACCTAGGAGATCCAAGCCATGACCGGCAACATTTCCCTCCTCACCCTCACAGTCACTGCCGCCAGCGCGCTGGCTGCGTGCCGCTTCGTCACTCAAGACGGGGTCTACCCAGCAGCTGGTGCCGCTGCCTTCGGCGTCACGCGCTCCAGCGCGGGCGGCGCGGGCGACCTTGTGCCCGTGGACGTCCAAGGCACTGCCATCGCAGAGTCTGGCGCTGCCATCACCAAAGACGCCCCGTTGATGGTGGACGCCACGGGCCGCGTGGTGCCCCTCACCGTGGGCAGCAAGTCCCCCGTGGGCCGCGCCATGGAGGCCGCCACCGCCGCAGGCCAGCAGATCGAGATCCTGCTGGTCCCCAGCGCGGGCCTCGTCTCCGCAGCGTCCTGATCGGCGCACACCCCTCATCCCAACTTCAGGAGCATTCACATGCCACAAGCAACCCCCGGTCAGGCCCGTGTCATTGACCCTATCCTCTCCGCCGTCGCACGCGGCTACCGCAGCCCCAAGGCCCGCATTGCCGACCTCTTGTTCCCCATCGTCTCTGTGGGGCAGCGTGCAGGTCGCATCATTGCCTTTGGCCCTGATGACTTCAAGCTGGTGAGCACCAAGCGCGCACCTGGCGCCAACACCAAACGTGTTCAATACGGGTACGCCAGCGATCCTTATTCGTTGGTGGATCACCGTCTGGAAGGTGGCGTTCCTGTGGAGCTGCAGGAAGAAGCGCAGGCGGTTCCAGGCATCGATCTGATCAGCACTGCAGTCCAGCGCGTGCAGAACACCATGGCGCTGGAACGTGAATACATTGCCGCTCAGCTGGCCCGCAACGCCGCCAATTACCCATCGGGCAACAAGGTTGCGCTCTCTGGCAGCAGCCGCTGGAGCGATCCAGCCAGTGACCCGTTCACTGACATCATGGAAGCGAAGGAAGTGATCCGATCCAAAACGGGCGAAAAGCCGAATGTGCTCACGCTCGCGCCCAAGGTGATGACGGCATTGCGCACGCACCCCAAGGTGCTTGATCGTCTCAGCACGGCGTCGGACCGTCCACCGGCCACAATTCAGCAGCTGCAGGCGCTGTTCGAGCTGCAGCAAGTGGTCGAAGCTGAGTCCATCTATCACGATGGCACGCAGTTCCAGGACGTGTGGGGCAAGGACGCCATCTTGGCGTTCACCACACCCGCCAGCATGCAGGAAATGGGGTCGCCGAATTTCGGCTACACCTACCAGTTGGCGGGTCGCCCTGCTGTTGAAGAAGGCTACTTCGACAACAACACCAACACCTGGTACTACCCCGTCAGTGACGCGTGCCAGCCCGTGTTCGCCGGTCCCACGGCGGGCTTCCTCTTCGCTGACGCGGCTGACTGATCGCCATGCCTAAGTACACCGCACTCATGCCCATCAAGCACGATGGGAAGAAGTACGCTGTCGGCGCCTCCATCGACCTCACCAAGGCCGAAGCGGAGGCGCTGACGGACGGCACCGTGGAGCAGGCGCGCGCCGATGGCTCTGCCACGCGCAAGGCTTCGGAAAAGCCCGAGGCCGACCGCAAGGTGCAGGCAGAAACTGGCCCTACTCAAAAGGCTGACGCTGACCTCCCTAACGCCGATCAGGCCGTGGCAGCGAGCAGGTCCACTGAGCAGTCTGGCGCTGGCAACAGCGGCGCGCAGGGCTGACCACTGCCATGCTGGATCTCGAAGAAGACATGGCCGCCGTGTTCTACGGCCCCGACTTCGCCGACACATTCACGCGCCAGCGCCCATCGGTCGCTGATGTGGATGTGGTGCTGATCTTCGGGGTGGTCGATGAAGAGGCCCTGGATGGCCGCGCCATGGCCGCCACACGCAAGGTGCAGA
>DAIMZU010000686.1:0-2115 GCA_036733845.1 Ramlibacter sp. | reverse complement strand
ATGTAGCCCCCGCCCAGGCCCACGCCCCACAGCAGCACGCAGTAGACCAGCAGCGCCGTGGTCGCGATGCCGAAGCTGCGCAGGATGAACACGCACACCGCCTGGGTGGCGTCGGCCAAGTGGTAGATGGCTACCCACAGCAGCAGCGCCGACGCCATCGCCACCACCTGAGGCTGGTCCCCGGCCAGGAGCCTGGCGATGGGCTGGTGCAGCAGGACCAGCAGCAGGCCGGCGGAGGATGCCATGCCGACAGCCAGCCCCAGCCCGAGCCGCAGCGCACGGGTCGCGCGCACCAGGTCCCCCGAGCCCAGCCAGTAGCTCACGCGCGCGCTGGACGCGATGCCCAGCGACAGCGGCACCATGTACATCAGCCCGGCCAGGCTGGCGGCCACCTGGTGGCCCGCCGCGGCGACGGTGCCCTGGCGCGCGATGAACAAGGCCATGAGCGTGAACGAGGTCACTTCGACCATGATGGCCAGCCCCGTCGGAATGCCGAGCCGAGCGAAAGCCCGAAGCTGCGCCCCGTCCGGCCGCTCCATGGGCATCCAGATGCGGTAGGGCGCATAGATGGACGAGCCGCGCAGCATGGCCAGCGCCAGGATCACCATGGCGTAGTTCACCACCAGCGTGGCCCAGGCGCAGCCCTCCAGGCCCATGGCGGGCAGCCCCGCCCCCCCGAAGACGAACCAGATCGTGAGCGGCACTTTGGCCGCGAGCGCGCCGACCTGCACCCAGGTGACCAGCAGGGGCTTGCCCAGGCTCTGGTTGAGTGTGCTGTAAAGCCGGAAGAACAAGGCGGGCGGCAGCGCAAAGGCCAGGATGCGCAGGTAGGCCTCGACGCTGGCGCGCAGCGCCTCGGGCACCTGCGTGGCTTCCAGCAGCGGGCCCGGGAAGAGCAGGGCCGCCATGCCGACGGCGGTGGTCAGCAGTGCCAGGTAGACCGCCTGGCGCACCGAAGCGCCGACTTCCGCATGGCGACCCGCCCCGCGCAGGTGGGCCCAGACCGGCAACTGCGCCTGCACCACGCCGAGCAGGCCCACGAAGATGCTGATGTACGTCGCCGCGCCCACCGAGAGCCCGGCGAGCGACTCGCTGGAGTGCCGCGCAACCACCATGGTGTCGGTCAGGCCGAACGCGAGCACCGCCACCTGCCCGGCGAAGATCGTGCCGGCGTGGCGCGCGATCAGCGACAGTTCGCGTGGAGACTCGGCGCTCACGGGAGGGCGCGGTAGATCCGCAGGGTGTCTCGGGCGTCCGTCGGCCGTCGCACGGTGGCTGCCGGCGCCCAGTGCCGCGGCGCAGGCGCATCGGCGGCTTCCTCGGCGCCCACCACGCGCCAGGGGCAGGCCGGCGGGGCGCCCGCTGCCGTGGCGGGCTGCAGGCGCAGCCCGCCGTGATAGGACAGCGCACCCAGCTGCGCCCGGGTGAGCCCCGAGGTCTCGACGCAGGTCGGCTGGCCGACCACCCGCAGCACGCCCCTGACCGAAGGCACGTAGCTGCGGGCGTAATCCAGCACCGGCAGCCAGAGCGTCATCAGGAGCAGCCAGCACAGGGTGGCACCGCCGGCCGGAAGGACCAGGCTCTTCCAGAGCGCCGACTGGTGGCGCCCCACCCGCCATCGCACCAGCCAGGCCCACGCCAGCGTGCCTGCCAGGGCCGCGCCGAACGCCATCACGGAGAAGCTCGGCTCGAAGCCGGGCGCCAGCCGCGCGACGTTCGCCGCCGGCTTGGCCGGCACGCCCGTCTGCAGGGACAGCCACACCACCCAGATCACCAGGGCGCCCGCGCTGAAGAAAACCAGGGTGAACCAGTCGATCAGGGCCGAAACCGATCGGCGCAGGGTCGGCAGTGCGAATGCGGCGAGTGCGGCGAATGCCGGCACGCCCAGCAGAAGCGAGCGGGCCCCCACCGGCGTGGCCACGGCCGAGAGCGTGCAGACGCTGGCGATCCACAGAGGCAGCGCGACATGCCGGCTGGCCAGTTGCCGTCGCCAGCGCCAGAGCGTCCACAGCGCGAGCGGCCAGGCCGGCCAGGTGAACCACACCAGCAGCCGGACGTCCGAGCGCAGATCGCGCACGGTGGCGATCCGCCAGTGCCAGAGGTCCAGGGCCGATG
>DAIMZU010000685.1:0-2118 GCA_036733845.1 Ramlibacter sp. | reverse complement strand
TGGCCCAGTTCGTCCAGGAACAGCAGGCGGCGCTCGCTCAGCACCCGCTGCGTGCGAACGGCGGCATTGACCACGCGGTAGGGCGTCGGGTTGTAGCGGGCGCCGAGGGTCACGCGCTCGGACCGGCTGGTCTTGGGGTTGTACTGGACCGTGGTGTCGACTGTCCAGTGAGGCGCCCAGTTCAAGGAGCCGCCCAGCAGGACGTCGGACAGCCGGTCCACCACTGGCTGCTCCCCAGGCAGGACCACCCGCTGGTCGTCGAAGCGCAGGCGCTGGGCGATGGCCCCGCGGGCCAGCTCAGCGCCGGTGTCCGGGTCCTGGAGGCGGCTGGCCAAGCCCAGGGTCAGGAGCCGGTTGTCCGCGATGCGGTCGTGGCCGACGTACGCGTTCTCGGTGTAGATGGTCGCGAAGTTGAAGTCGTAGCGGCCGGAGTCGTAGTTGGGCAGCCCCGCCTGGTCGCGGAAGGGGGTGTACACGTAGAACGCACGCGGCTCGAGCGTCTGGACCAGCGAACGCCCGAGCAGCGTGGTCTCGCGTTCGAAGACCAGGCCCGAATCGAGGCTGAAGGTCGGCACCGTCCGCTGCACCGCGCCGCGTCCGTCGGCCAGTGGGCTGTCGAACTGGTAGTGGGTCGCGTGCAGCTGCAGCCGCGGCGTGACGAACCAGCCGGGCGCCTGCCAGGGCCGCGACAGCTGCGCCATGAGGTAGCTGCGCTCGGCGTCCGGCTGCCGGGTCAGGCTGGGCGTCGACTGGAAGCGGGTGAAGTCGGCTTCGACATGTCCGAGCAGCCCATGGGGCAGGTCGGCACGGGTGTAGCGCCCCTGGATCTGGGGCAGGCGGTCGTAAGGAGGAACGATGGGCGCGGTGATGTCCTGCAGCGTCTGCCACTTCAGCGTCCGCAGCGTGGCCGAGTACGCGCCGAGGCCCCAGTGCAGCTGCCCGTCGCTGGCCAGCAGGCGCTGCGTGAGCGAGCTCACCACGCGCGGGCGGGTGAAGTCCCGCCAGTAGTCGTTGTCACTGACCCGGTTGACCTGCAGGCCCAGGCTCATCGAACCGGGAACAAGGCCGGTGATGGACTGCGCGTGCTGGAGCGACCAGGCCCAGCGGTCGCGGTCGCGCAGGCGATCGCCCGGCAGCACGGCGGCAGCGACCTGCCCCCGGTAGCTGGGCTCGAGGTAGCGGAACTCTCCGCCCAGCTCCACGCCGCGGCGGGACATGAGCGTGGGGAACAGGGTGGCGTCGCGGTTCGGTGCGATGTTCCAGTAGTAGGGCTGCGTGTATTCGAAGCCGCTGCGGTTGTCCACGCCGAAGTTCGGTGGCAACAGGCCGGACTTGCGGCGGTCGGACAGCGGAAAGCTCAGCGCCGGCACCGGCAGCACCGGCACGCCGAAGAAGCGCACCAGCGCGCCCTCCGCGTACGCCGTCTCGGAGGCGTTGTCGATGTGGATGCGGTCCGCGGTGAGCACCCATTGCGGCCAGCCGGTGGCCTCGGCATCGCGCACGCAGGTGGTGTAGGTGGCGTCGTGGATGATCGCGCGGTCGGGGTCGAGGAAGTCGATTCGGCTGGCCTGCCCGTGGCCGCCATTGCCCAGGAAGCGGTAGCTCGGCTGCGTGAAAAAACCCTCGAACGCTTCGATTCGCATCTCGAGTTGCGGTCCCTCGAACACGTCGCCGGCGCGGTTGACGCGCACCGAGCCGCGGGCGCGCGCCAGGTCTTGCGGCTGGTCGTAGTCGAGGCGGTCCGCGCGGATGACCACATCGCCCCGGCGCAGCACCGCACCGCCTTCGATGACGGTGTCGAGCTCGGGGCGTCCGGTGATGCGCTCGCCTTCGACGTGGATGGGCAGTTGCGACCGGGTTTCCGGCGCGATGCGCTCTCCCAGTTGCGGGCTGCTGCGCAGCACGGGCGCGGGCAATTCCTCCAGGGCGGTCGCCGGCGCGCCGCACGCCGCAAGCGCAGCCAGCAGCACCGGGCGAAGGGCGGGGCGGGCGCGTCGGAAATGCAGGGGCATCGGCAAGCGTAGGATTCGGCGGCTGCGGGACGCACCGGTCGCGCGTGCCTGCGTTTGTAGAATTCATTATCCATGAGCGATGCCTCGCCTCCCCCCTCCCCTGCCC
>DAIMZU010000684.1:0-2122 GCA_036733845.1 Ramlibacter sp. | reverse complement strand
GGCCGCGATGATCAGGTAGGCGGCCTGCATCGACGAATTGCGAAACGCCGTGGCTTCGATCATGGGCGCGTTGCCCGCGAACCAGCTGCGCGCGTCGACGTGCGGCACCAGCCTGGGCAACTGCTCGTGGAACGCCATGTCCATGCCGATGATCGCCGTCACGGGCGCGGAACGCACCTTGGGCTGGTTGGCCGGGCTCACGCATTCCACGAGCCTGGCCTTCTCCGCTTCCGAACGCACGAAGACGACGCGCGCCGGCTGGCAGTTGACGGACGTCGGCCCCCATTTCATGAGGTCGTAGAGGGAACGCAGCATCGCGTCGGGCACCGGCGCGTCGAGGAAGCCGTTCTGGCTTCGCGCCTCGGTGAAGATCTGCTCGGTCGTGATGTTCATGGGAATGATGCTCCTCGGAAGAATGGTGCCGTCAGGCCGGCCCGGCCGCGGCGATGAACGTGGCCACCGCGCCCCCGGGTGCTGGCGGCGGTCTTGGGGCCCGGTCAGCGCAGGCCCAGGATCTCCGGCCCGTGGGCCATCCACCAGGCCGAGCCCCATAGCAGGTGCACGGCCGCCGACAGCGGAAGACACACCGCGAGCCAGATCCACCAGGCGCGCGGGACCCTGCGGTGCCGGACCAGGTCGTAGACGAACAGCGGCGCCACCCACAGCAGCGTGTACAGGTCGGACGCGGCCGGGCTTTCCGGGTAGGTGCCAGGCAGCGGGATGCGGTCGATGCCCGCGCCCAAGGGCCAGACCGTGGCCAGGACCAGGAGGCGCTTGTGTGTCTGCGGATCACCGGTTCGCACCCACAGGGCCCAGGCGATCAGCACGGCAAACACGACGCCGGCGCGGATCTGCGACAGGGGCCGGTTCGGGATCCACGCCTGCAGCAGTTGCAGAAGGGCGGGTTCGGTGCCGGCCGGGGGCGCCGCCAGCATCTGGTGGATCGGCCGGTCGACGACGGGCACGAGCAGGACGCCGCTGAGGACCATGGCGGGAGCCACCAGCAAGGCCAGCATGCCGAGCCGCCGGTGCAGCCAGGGCGCGCCCGTGGCCACTAGGACGGACTGCACGAGCAGAAGGGCCAGCCAGCCGCCCATCAACACGGCATGGACGTGCAGCACGGGCGGCATCGGCCCCTGCTCGCCCGCGCGCACGGAAGCGAGCTTGGCGATCGAGCTGGGGACGAAGCCCGCCAGGGCCGTGGCCACGAACAGCGCGGCCATGAAGACGAAGATCCAGCGGTCCGCGAACGCGGCACCTGCGCTCCGGGCCGGTGCGCCGCGACCCAGCTGGGCGCTGGCAATGTGGTGAGTGCTCATGGTGGCTGCCTCATGGTTCTGCGTGCCGCACGCGCACCTACAGCGGCCGTGCGGACGCCGCCGCGGCAATCGCGAGCAGCCCGGCCATGATCGCGATGTTGTTCGCGAAATGCTGGACCTCGTTCGCGCGCTCTTGGGCCGGCGCGGCCCAGAAGTTATGGTTCAGCGGGGTGATGATGGCGGTCAGGACGAGCAGGACCAGCGCCGCAGGCACGATGCCCCGGCCCAGGATCAGCGCGCCGCCGCCGGCGACCCAGACCAGGATCGTGACGATGAGCAGCGGTCCCGGCACCGGCACGCCCTTGGCCGCCATGAGTCCCGTGACCATCTTGAAGTCCTTCGCCAGGCCGAGGGCCGTGACCAGGTAGAACAGGGCGACGACGACCCTCGCAGTCGCTGCTCCCCAGACGCTGAATGTCTCCATGGATACTCCGTTCATGTTCTTGCGATGGATCCGGGCGGACCGTGCGGACACCGGTCAGCCTTCCTGCGTCTGCTGGACCAGCCCCCGGCTCAGCCCGAGCACCGGCGGGAAGTCGGGCACCGCTGCGCTCGGGCGTGCGGAGAAGCGCCGATACCAGCCCTGGAGGCTGGGGCAGTCCTCCGGGATCGGGACGCCGAACAGCTCGGTCGTGGTCTGCAGCAAGGCAAAGCCGACGCAATCGGCGGTGGTCAGACGATCGCCGGTCAGGAACGCCCCGCCCCGGTCCGCCACCATGCGCTCGAGCAGCTGCAGCTTGCCGAGCCATGCCGCCATCCCGGCCCGCGCGACCGCCTTGTCCTGCGCCACCTCGGCCGCGAAC
>DAIMZU010000683.1:0-2122 GCA_036733845.1 Ramlibacter sp. | reverse complement strand
TCCCCTATGAGGCAGTGACGGCCGACTACGTGATCGTTGGCGCGGGCACGGCGGGCTGCGTGCTGGCCAATCGCCTGTCGGCCGATGGCTCGCAACAGGTGGCCTTGGTGGAAGCGGGCGGTCGGGACCGGCATCCGATGATCCACATTCCCGCCGGCTTCATGCGGCTGCTCGATCATCCTGGCGTGACCTGGAGCTACCGGACCGCGCCGCACCCGGATACGGCCGACCGACCCATCCTCTTTCCGCGCGGCAAGGGGCTGGGCGGCTCGAGTTCGATCAATGGCCTGCTCTATGTCCGGCCGTTCGCGGCGGACATCGACACCTGGGAGTCGATGGGTGCGACAGGGTGGAACTACCTGAACTGCCTGCCCTACTACAAGCGTTGTGAGACCTGGCAGGACGGGACCGACCCCCGCCGAGGCGCCGACGGTCCAATCAAGGTGACGCGAGTGCTTGCGCCGCCTGCCGTCTGCGCGCCTGTCGTCGAGGCAGGCCGCGAGCTGGGCCTTGAGTTCCTCGATGACCCCAACGCGGACCCGCGCGGCCCGTCGATCTGGTACTACCAGCAGACCCGCGATGGCCGCGTGAGGTCGAGTGCCGCACGAGGCTATCTCTGGCCGGTCGCGTCCAGAAGGAATCTGACGATTCACACCGAACTGCGGGCTCTTCGGGTTCTCATGGAAGGTGAAGGTCCTCAACGTCGCGCGGTCGGGCTGCAATGCATGCGCGCTGACGGAGCCATCGTGGTGCTGAAGGCGCGCAAGGAGCTCATCCTGAGCGCGGGCGTGATCGGCACACCGAGGTTGCTGGAGATGAGCGGCATCGGTGATCCCGACGTCCTCGACAACGCCGGCGTGCCGACCCAGGTTGCGTTGCGCGGAGTCGGAGCCAATTTCCAGGACCACTACGTCACGCGCCTGTGCTTTCGTATCCAGGGCATCGCGACCGCGAACGAGCGTGCGCACGGAACGGCTCTGGCGAGCGAGGTCGCCAAGTACGTCGTGTCCGGCAGCGGCATCCTGACCTACAGCGCAGCCGTCGTGGGCGCCTTTGCCTCCACGGGACTGGTGGAACGACCCGACGTGCAGTTCGTGATCGCGCCAGGCAGCTTCAAGGAGGGGCGCATCGGGGAACTCGAGGACCTGCCTGGTCTTTCGCTTGGCGTCTGGCAGATGCGGCCGGAGAGCCGGGGCAGCGTGCACATCAGATCGTCAAAGAATGACGAATCGCCCCTGATCGACCCCCAGTACCTCAGCCACCCCCTGGACCGCGAGACGGTGGTGGCCGGCTTGCGTATCGGACGCGCCCTGGCGCAGCAACCCGCGCTGGCTCGGTATGTGGTGGAAGAAACCCTGCCTGGCGGACAGGCTGGGGACGACGAGGCCTTGTTGCAGTATGCGAGGGTCAACGGTTCCACGGTGTACCACGGTGTCGGCACCTGCCGCATGGGCCCGGATGCAGCAGCCGGTTGCGTGGTCGACGAGCGCCTGCGTGTCCACGGCGTTGCAGGCTTGCGCATCATCGACGGTTCGGTCATGCCGGCGGTTACCTCCACCAACACCAATGCTACGGTCTTGATGATCGCCGAGCGGGCGGCCGACATGCTCCTGGCTGAACACCCGGGGACAGGGGGGACGCCTGGCCTGGGCGCGTTGCTGTCGCCATACGCGGTATGACGGGGCAGGGCTGGCTGGCGGCCTATGCCCACATCGCTTCGCTGCTGCTGCCCGTCGCCTGCTGCGCCAGCATCGGGGCGTTCTGGGCGCGCTCGGGAAAGTCCTACCCCGGGGAGTTCGTAGCGCACCTGGCCACGGTGGTCAGCACGCCGGCGCTGGTGTTCCACACCCTGGTGACCACGAAGCTCGACGATGCGCGTCTGCTGGAGGTGGGGGCTGCTGCCCTGGTCGGGCTGGCGGTGGCTGCCGCAGCCAGTAGTTGTGCCCTCGCGGTGTTCAAGCTGCCGGTTCGCACATTGACGGCAGCGGCGACCTTTCCGAATGCCGGCAACCTCGGCCTGCCCGTGGCGTATCTGGTGTTTGGCGAGGCCGGTATGGCCGTGGCGATCACGTTCTTTGCCGTCAACTCGGTCGTTCAGCACACGTTGGGCGTCTGGTTCACC
>DAIMZU010000682.1:0-2123 GCA_036733845.1 Ramlibacter sp. | reverse complement strand
TGGTGGTGCTGGTCATCATCGGCGTGCTGGCCGCCCTCATCGTGCCCAACGTGCTCGACCGTGCCGACGATGCCCGGGTGACAGCCGCGCGCACCGACGTCAACAACCTGATGCAGGCGCTCAAGCTCTACCGGCTGGACAACCAGCGCTACCCCACGGGCGAGCAGGGCCTGCAGGCGCTGGTCGCCCGGCCTTCGACGCCGCCGGCACCGCCCAACTGGAAACCCTACCTGGAGAAGCTGCCCAACGACCCCTGGGGCCGCCCTTACCAGTACCTGAACCCCGGCGTGCGCGGCGAGATCGATGTCATGTCACTCGGCGCGGACGGCCAGCCTGGCGGCGAGGGCCGCAATGCCGACATCGGCAGCTGGCAGTAGTCCGGCGCCCCGGCGCGGGCGCGGCTTCACCCTGATCGAACTGCTCGTGGTGGTGGCCATCATCGCCATCGGCAGCGCCGGCGTCGTCTTCGCACTGCGGGACACCGCGGGCAACGAACTCGAGCGCGAAGCCGCGCGCCTGGCCGCGCTGTTCGATGCCGCACGCGCCCAGTCGCGCACCACCGGCCAGCCCCTGCGCTGGCGCCCGGCCGACAACGGCTTCCGCTTCGAGGGGGCGCTGCCCGGCACGCTGCCAGACCACTGGCTGGGTGACACGGTGCAGGTGGTCGGCCCGGCGGTGGTGGTGCTGGGACCCGAACCGGTGATCGGCCCGCAGGAGGTCGTCCTGGCCTCGCGGGTCGTGCCGGGGCGCAGCCTGCGGGTGGCCACCGACGGGCTGCGGCCCTTCCGCGTGCTGGGGGCGGCTGGCCCATGAGGCGCTCGCGCGGCTTCACCCTGGTGGAGGTGCTGGTGGCCCTCGGCATCGTCGCCATCGCGCTGGTCGCGGGCCTGCAGTCCAGCGCCGCCCTCACCCGAAACGCCCAGCGCCAGTCGGACATGCTGCTCGCGCAGCTCTGCGCCAGCAACGCGCTGTCCCAGCTGCGGCTGTCGCGCCAGATGCCCGGCGTCGGCGTGATCGAGTCAGGCTGCACCCAGGGCGGCCTGGCCTTCGAGGTGGCCGTCGACGTCGCGCCCACGCCGAACCCGAACTTCGTGCGGGTGGACGCGCAGGTGAGCCAGGACGGCCAGGGCGTGCTCCGCGTGTCGACCGTGGTGGGGCGGTACTGATGCCAGCCCCCGGACGCACCCGCGGCTTCACGCTGGTCGAACTGATGGTGGCACTCGCCGTGCTCGCGCTGGTGGCCATCCTCGGATGGCGCGGCCTCGACGGCATGGTGCGCACCCAGTCGACCACCCAGGCCCGCGCGGATGAGGTGCTCGCGCTGCAGGTGGGCCTGGCGCAATGGAACGCCGATCTCGACGGCATGCTGCAGATGCCGCAGGTCGCCTCGCTCGACTGGGATGGCCGGCTGCTGCGGCTGACGCGGCGCAGCGGGATCGATCCGGCCGACGGCGTGGTGGTGGCCGCCTGGACCCGCCGCGAGCAGGAAGGCCGCGGTACCTGGCTGCGCTGGCAGTCGCCGCCGCTTCGCACGCGGGACGAGGTCGAGGAAGCCTGGCGCCGCGCCGAGGCGTGGTCGACCAGCCCCAGCGACGCCGAGCGCGCCCGCGAGGTGGCCGTCATGGCGCTGGACGCCTGGCAGATCTACTACCACCGGGGCGGCGCCTGGACCAGTCCCTTGTCCAGCGACGCCACCCTGGCGGCGGCGCCGCAGGGCGAGGCGCCGCAGCCCGATGGCAACCGCATGCTCACCACTGGCCTGCTGCCCGATGGGGTGCGGCTCGAGCTGTCGCTGCCCGCGGGCGGCCCGATCAACGGCACGCTGAGCGTGGACTGGGTCAGCCCGCGCATCGGCGGGAGCCGCCCATGACGGCGCGGATCGCCCAGCGCGGCGCGGCCCTGCTCGCCGCCATGCTCACCGTGGCACTGGTGGCCACCCTCGCCGCAGCCGGCCTGTGGCAGCAGTGGCGCAGCGTCGAGGTCGAGACCGCGGAGCGCGCGCGCATGCAGGCCAGCTGGATTCTCACTGGCGCGCTGGACTGGGCCCGGCTGATCCTGCGCGAGGACGCCCGCTCCGGCGGCGCCGATCACCTCTCCGAGCCCTGGGCGGTGCCGCTCGAAGA
>DAIMZU010000681.1:0-2125 GCA_036733845.1 Ramlibacter sp. | reverse complement strand
TCTTGCCCCCGCCACCCACCTCCAGGATGGCTGACATTGTCTTTTGCAGCGTTTCCTTGTCCGTGTTCTTCGATAGCACCATGTTGCCGATTGCACGACGAACGGCAGCCTCATCCATACTCGTCAGGTCACGATGCGCCTGCAATTTACTGAGTGCGTTGCCAATGATGCCGGCATAGGCGCTTTTCAGGTTCAGCCGATCTCCGGTTGGAGTCCGGAACGTACCTTCGGCGATGCCGAGGGTCTTGAAGTCATCGACAAGAGCGGCGCTCATCTCGTCGGACTTCAGTCTGCGCAAATCGCCTGCGTCGTTGAACTCGGACAGGCGAAGGTTTGCTGTGCTTTCGCTTTTGACCTCACCCGCCAGGCGAGCCACCCTGTCCTCGACGTTTTTGCAGTGAGCGTGTGATGGCACTGCTCGACCGAGAAGGTCTTCAATCACCTTCGTGGGGGCGTTTGATTGGGGGTGAGCCTCACGGATCGACTTGGCATACCTGCTGGTCACTTGAGCGAACCTTGCAGCAGCAGCACATGTCTCACGCGCACGCTTGCATGGCTCAGCGAGCATACGGCCAAGCACCGTCTCCGGCTTGACTCGCGCCAGAAACCGTTGCCACGACGAAGGCGGGCTTCGCGGGTGCTGGAGCCATTCGGTGCGAGCCTTGTCCAACGACTCAAGTTTTTCCGGGCTGACCTGAGCGTGGTAAGCCCCAATTCCGCTGGTCCCCATTGCCGCCTTTCCACCAGGAATCCGACTTCTTGGTACCACGATCAGTAACAAGGGACATGAAAATCGTTCCCTCGACTTGCGTCTCCTTGGGGAATGGCCTCCTCACCCGTCCTCCCCCACCGCACTCGACACATCATTCCCCGGCGTGATCGTCCTGCAGCGCCGCTTGGCCAGCAGCTGCTTCAGGCTCGCGTTGAACCGCTCCAGCCCGTCCCCGTCGGCGGCGGAGACCACATTTGCGTCAACCGTCACCCGCGCATCCATCGTTTCCACCCCCGCCTTCTCGGCGGTGGAGCGCAGGTGCTCGGGCGTGCTGAGTCCGGGGTCGGTCTCCAGGCCGGCGGACATGACCGGGAGCACGCCGTCCGACACCGCGCCGATCGGCTTGCCCTCGGCGTCCATCCGGGCCAGGAAGGACCGCACGTTCTCGTCCAGCGCCAGGCGCGCGCCGCCATGGGGGCTGGCGATGACCACCACGCCGTCGAACGCATCGGGATCGGCCGCGGCCAGCGACTGGCTGGGTTGGATGATTTCGGGGCTGCCGTCGTCGCGGACGGTCTGCACCGCCGCGCGGGTGCTGGCGAGCAGGCTGACGGTGACGCCCAGTTCCTCCAGCGACTGCCGGGTCGACTCGACCTGGTCGATGGGGCTGTCATGGGCGATCAGGATGGCGACGTTCAGGCCGCCGAGCAGGTGCTGGGCAGGGTCGTCCATGGGGGTGTCTTCGGCATCGGGCATGCACCATCGTGGGGCCGCGCCGCTGCGCGCGGCGTAGGAGGCCTGCGCCGCCCCGTATCGGCGGGCGCAGTCCGGTCAGCCGCCGTGGACGGTCCGTGCCACGGACAGCAGGCGCGAACTCAGCCGCAACTGCTGCCGCGCGGCGGCGTCGATCGAGGCACTGAAGCGTACCCGGTCGTCCTCCAGCAGGAGGCTCAGCACGCTGCCGCGGACGTGCTCGCCGTCGAAATCGGCGACGGTCAACACGCCCGGCGGCGCCTGCCGGATGAGTTCCGCGACTTCCGCGCGGTGCCGACCCCGCACGTACAGGACATGCACGTCGGCCGGGACTTCGCCGTTGCGCAGGATGCGAGCCTGGACCGGGCGGCCATCGCGCGGCCGGTCGGCGGAGAGTTCGCGCAACGCCAGGGCGACCTGTTCGTCACCGTGGACGGCAATGCGCAAGGGCGTGTCGGGCGCCGGGAAGGTGCCGGGCGGCCACTCGACGAAGCTGGGGAAACGGTGCAGCAGGGCGGCCTTGACGAGGGCGTCCGGTGGACGCACCGGAGGCTGCGCGGCAGCCAATGGCACCAGCCCGGCGGCCAGCGCCAGCCATCCCCGCCTGCGCCAGCGCATTCGTGCCGTCATGGGGCTCACGGCTGCCAGGTGAGGCTGAGC
>DAIMZU010000680.1:0-2132 GCA_036733845.1 Ramlibacter sp. | reverse complement strand
GCGCAAGGCCGTGCCTGCGGCTGCCGTGCGCGCCGAACTCGAGGCCCGCTGCAAGGCCATCGAGGCGCAGCAGGGTCGCAAGCCAGGCCGCAAGGAAAAGTCGGAACTGAAGGACGAGATCGTCCATTCGTTCCTGCCCCGCGCCTTCAGCAAGCGCGCGACCCACGTGCTCTGGCTGGACCCGGTGGCACGCCTGCTGTTCGTCGGCGCCGGCAGCACCCGGGCAGCGGAGCCCGTGCTCAAGCACCTCGCCGATGCGTTGGCCGAGGTGCGCCACGTGCTACCGCTGTCGCCCCTGGCGACGAATACCTCGCCGGCGGCAGCGATGGCCCACTGGCTGACCAGCAAGGAGCCCCCGGCGGGCTTCACCATCGACCGTGACCTCGAGCTCAAGAACAGCGGCGAGGAGCGTTCGGTCGTGCGCTATGCGCGCCACACCCTCGAGCTCGACGAGATCGGCCAGCACATCCAGGAAGGAAAGCTGCCGACGCAGGTGGCCATGACCTGGGACGGCAAGGTCTCCTTCGTCCTGACCGAAACGCTGGTCCTCAAGAAGATCGACCTGCACGGCGTCGAGGAGGCGCTCGGTCCTGACAAGGGATTCGATGCCGATGCCGCCATCGCGACGGGGGAGCTCTCGCTCCTCGTTCCGGACCTGCTGCAGGCGCTCGGCGGGGAAATGCCGCCGGGCGGCATGCCTGCCGCACTCGCATCCGCGCCCGAGGCCGCGACCGCGACCGCGACCGCCGAAACGCCGGCAGCCGGTGGTCCGGCTCCCTGGGAGGACGCGGTCCCGGCCTGAGAAGGGTGAGAGGCCCTGCCGACTCGCGCGACAATGCGGCTTCCGCACCGATCCGATCGCCATGCCACTCTCATTCGCCCAACGCCTCGACAATGTCGAAACCTCCGCGATCCGCGAACTGTTCAAGCTGCTCGGCAAGCCGGGCATCATCAGCTTCGCGGGCGGGTTCCCGGACAGCGCCCTGTTCGACGTCGAGGGACTGGCACAAGCCAGCCGCCAGGCACTGGACACCCAGCCGGGTGCGGCGCTGCAGTACGGCGCGACCGAGGGGTTCGACCCGCTGCGCGAGCAGATCGCTGCCTATGAACGCGGCAAGGGCGTGTCCGCGCTGGCTGCCAACGAGCTGATCGTCACCACCGGCAGCCAGCAGGCGCTCGACCTGATCGGCAAGACCCTGGTCGATCCCGGCGACACAGTGATCGTCGAAGGTCCGACATTCCTCGCGACCATCCAGTGCTTCCGGCTGTACGGCGCTGAAGTGGTCTCCGCGCCCATCGACGCTCAGGGCGTGCAGGTCGACCGCCTGGAAGCGCTCATCGTGCGGCACCGGCCCAAGTTCATCTACCTGATCCCGACCTTTGGAAACCCCAGCGGTGCCTTGCTCAGCCTCGAGCGGCGCCGCCAGGTGCTGGAACTGGCCGTACGGCACCGGGTGCTCGTGGTCGAGGACGATCCGTATGGCGACCTGTACTTCGGCGAACCTCCGCCGCCCAGCCTGCTGGCACTCAGCGCCGAGGTCCCTGGCAGCCGGGAGTGGCTGGCGCACTGCGGCAGCCTCAGCAAGGTGCTCAGTCCCGGCCTGCGGGTCGGCTGGCTGGTGGCGCCGCCCGAGTTGCTGGCCCGGGCGACCATGTGCAAGCAGTTCAGCGACGCGCACACCAGCACCTTCGCGCAGGTGACCGCCTGTGCGTACCTGCAGGGCGGCCGCATGGGTGACGCGGTGGCGCGGGTGCGCCGCGTCTATGCCGAACGCGCGCAGGTGATGGGCGAGGCGCTGCGGCAGGAACTCGGGGAGGGCATCGATTTCGTGCAGCCGCGGGGCGGGATGTTCTTCTGGGCCCGGCTCACCGGCGCGGGCGGGAGGCTGGCTGATGCGGCCGAACTGGCGCGGCGGGCCATCGAGCAAGGCGTGGCCTTCGTGCCTGGGGCGCCGTTCTTCGCCAGCGAGCCGGACCGCAGCGCACTCCGCCTGAGTTTTGCCACCGCGGACGTCGATCGCATCCGGGAAGGGGTGGCGCGGCTGGGGAAGGCGCTGCGGTTGGGGTGATCAGGCGGCCGACTTGGTCCAGGTGAAGACCCGCACGGGCGGGATGTTCACCCATTCCCATTG
>DAIMZU010000679.1:0-2138 GCA_036733845.1 Ramlibacter sp. | reverse complement strand
CTGGACGATGAATTCCTGGCGCAGGTGAAGAACCTACCCGAGAAGAACCTGGCGGTGGAACTGCTCGAACGTCTGCTCGAAGGCGAAATCAAGAGCCGCTTCGGCACCAACGTGGTGCAGGAAAAGAAGTTCTCCGACCTGCTGGGCAACGTGATCAAGCGCTACCAGAACCGCTCGATTGAAACCGCCCAGGTTATGGAAGAACTGGTCGAGATGGCCAAGAAGTTCCGCGAGGCCGCCAGCAGGGGCGAGCAACTGGGCCTGACCGAAGACGAAGTGCGCTTTTACGACGCCCTGGCCACCAACGAATCAGCCGTTCGAGAACTCACCGACGAAACCCTCAAGAAGATCGCCCATGAACTGACCGAGAACCTGCGCCAGAACTTGTCCGTGGACTGGTCCGAGCGCGAGAGCGTGCGGGCCAAGCTGCGACTGATGGTCAAGCGGGTCTTGCGCAAGTACAAGTACCCGCCAGACTTGCAGGAAGAGGCGGTGGACTTGGTGCTGCGGCAAGCCCAGGTGTTTGGAGACAACTGGGGCAGCACCTAGCCGGACTCCGGGGCGAACCGACGCGCCAATATTGATGAGCACTTCGCTCAGGGATTCTTGGTACCGAAGGCTTTCACGGCATCAAGCAAGCCCTTTGCGAGCGTGCGGATGCCGCTCAAGTTGTAGCTGCCACCGATCTGTTCATAGGCATAGCGGGCTTGAATGAAGTAGTTCGAGCACTCGGCAAGTAGCGGTGCCAGCTGTTCTCCTGACGCCTCCAGAAACTCAGACTCAATAGCAGCCTGAGTAGGCAGTTCAAGAGACGCAAACACAGCTGCGCCGACAAAGCGCGCCTGATTGCCGGGTTGAGGCATGAGCATAAATTGGCGGACCTGTTGCAGGTACCTCCCCCACCTCCAACATGTCCTCCCAGCGCGTGGTGTAGGCCGGTGACCTGCGCTCCTGTCGCATAGTCCAACTGGCAGTCTGTCCCTGGGCCTGCACTCCGGCGCTGGCGAGCTTCACCGTTCCACGTCCATAGCGCTGGTTGAGTTCATCGAGCACCCCCATCAGCCGCTCCCGAGAGCCTGCGTGGCTCTCCAGCGGTTCTAGCTCAAGCTCTCCTTGTTTGAGGCGTGCGCTGTGCAAGTCCAGCAGCATGACGCCGGCCTTGATGAATGCATAGCCCGGTCGGTAGATTCGGCGCAGGCCAGTCATGGCGGCACTGGCACCCATTTCAGTGCCCCCGGTGCTCCCAGTTCCACCACCCGCTTGGTTTTCCAAGGGCCGCGCCGGTGAATGGGGCCGACCGTTCATGAGTGTCCCCTTGAGTTCGTGATCGAAGAGCGGGCGCTCAAGGCGCCTCGTCGTACCAGGCATCTCGCAGAGGGCCGACCTTGATCTCGGCGAGATCCGGCCATCGCTCGAGCCAGCTCTCGAAGGCGGCGCGATCAGCGTCCGTGACGCTCCCGCGACGCGCGGCCACGAAGCCGCAATTGACCCCTCCGCCTAGACTCAGCGCTCTGGGCGCGACGAGGTCCTCGAGCAACTGATCGATGAACCGATCCTGCACATCAATCGACGGTGCCACGCGCCAAGTCAACTCGTAGTCGAATCCCAGCACTTGGAACTCGCCGATGTGCAGCTTCTTGCGAAGGCGCCGGGAGCGAGATCGTTTAGGTGGTGGCAGCACAAGTAGGTCAGTCATGGGTATTTCATGTGGGGGGGTATGCCGTACGTTGTGGCGGGATGTCGCACGACAGGTATAGCCCGGGCTCAATCAACCGAAAAGAAATCGGACACTTCTCCTTGGCGATTTCAGAAGCCATCGGGTTGGTCGGATTGCAAGGCGCCATCACCAACCGCCCACTGCAGCTCATCCACCACCCTGCGCATGATCCACACACACTGCGCATCGGTGCACCATCGCTTGGCCAGCAAGCCTTTCAGCGCAGCCTTGACCGTCGTCTCTTGATTGCCTTCGTAGGTCGCCAGCTTCCTCTGGCAGTACGGGACCATCTGCGACACCAGGTCGTCACACATCTGGAAGACCGTCAGAACTTCGCCCGGCGACATGCCCGGTGCATAGAACCTGCCATCAGCCGCTCCCGAGAGCCTGCGTGGCTCTCCAGCGGTTCTAGCTCAAGCTC
>DAIMZU010000678.1:0-2139 GCA_036733845.1 Ramlibacter sp. | reverse complement strand
CGTGCGCCACGTTGATCAGCTGCAGGCCGCGGCAGATGCCGAACACCGGCTTGCCCGCGGCTGCGAAGGCGCGCACCAGCGCGATCTCGTAGGCGTCGCGCACGCGGTCTCCGCTCCATTCCGGCCGCAGAGGCTCCTCACCGTAGCTGCCCGGCCAGACATCGGCCCCGCCGTGCAGGACCAGCCCGTCCAGCCACGCGGCGTAATCGTGCGGCGAGACATCGCCGCGGAAGGTGTCGCCCACGGCCGCCGGGATCATGACCGGCAGCGCGCCGGCGGACATCACCCAGTGTGCGGTGGACTGCTCGATCCACTGCAGCGTCTTCTTGGGCGCCGCGGTGCGGGAGGGGTCGGGATGGAAGAAGCAGGCACTGATGCCGATCTTCAGGCGGTCGGGGGCCATGGGTCAGAGTGCGGCCTCGAAGAGCCGGCGGAAGTCGGCGGCGCTCACTGGCCGCGGGTTGGTCTGGTGGCAGGTGTCGCGGGTGGCAATGTCCACCAGCCGCGGCAACTGGGCGCCCTGCACGCCATGCTGCGAGAGCGTGCCGGTGATGCCCACCTGCGCCTTCAGCGCCCGCAGCCATTCGACGAATGCGGCCCCGCCGCCGGGAACGGCGCAGGCATGGGCGAGTTCGTCGAACTTCGCCGGCACCGCTTCGCGGTTCCAGTCGAGCACCGTATCGATCATCAGCGCGTTGGCCAGGCCGTGGTGCATGTGGCAGACCGCGCCCAGCGCATGGGCGCAGGAGTGCACCGCGCCAAGGTCCTTCTGGAAGGCGATGGCGCCCATCATGGAGGACATCATCATGTCGCTGCGCGCTGCCAGGTTCGACGGCTCCTTCACCGCGGCCACGAGTGAGCGCGCGGCGATGCGGGTGCCTTCGAGGGCGATGCCGTCGCACAGGGGATGGAAGGCCGGCGAGAGGTAGCTCTCGATGTTGTGCGTCAGCGCGTCCATGCCCGTCGCGGCGGTCACGGCGGGGGGCAGGCCCAGGGTGAGTTCCGGGTCGGCGAAGACCTTGCGCGCCAGGATGTGCGGGCTGAACACGACGCGCTTGAGGTGGGTGTCGTCCTCGCTGATCACCGAGGAGCGGCCGACCTCCGAGCCGGTTCCCGCCGTGGTGGGCAGGGCAACGAAGTACGGCAGTGCGCCCGTGATGGACCGCACCTGGGGGTGGTCCCAGGCGTACTCCAGGATGTCCCCGGGGTGCGTGGCGGCCAGGCCCACCACCTTGGCCACGTCGAGCGCGGCGCCGCCACCGAAGCCGATGACGCAGTCGGCGTCGTGCGCCCGGTACGCTGCGGCGCCCGCCATGACCTGGCGCGCCGTCGGGTTGCCGAACACCCCGCCATAGACGCTGGGCTCCAGGCCCTGCAGGTGCGAGCGGAATTCAGCGAGCACGGGCAGTGCGGCCAGGGCCTTGTCGGTGACGATGAGGGGCCGGCGCAAGCCCTGCTCGCGAAGGTGGGCGGCGACCTCGCGGCGGGCGCCCGGCCCGAACACGATCGCGGTGGGGAAGGAGAAGGTGGACAGCGGCATCGGATGGATTCGTCAGATGATCTCGAAGTAGCGCCTCAATTCCCAGTCGGTGACGGAATCCTGCCACTGACGCCATTCCCAGTCCCGGGTGGCGGCAAAGTGCTCGACGAAGGCGTCGCCCAGCCAGTCGCGCGCGATGGTGGACCGCTCGAGCAGGCGGGTGGTCTCGATCAGCGTTTTCGGGGCGCGGGGAATGTGGTCCGCGCCCTGGTTCGTTCCGGTGATCGGCGGCACCTTGAGTTCGAGCCCCTGCTCGACGCCGTGCAGGCCCGCGGCGATCACGGCGGCCATGGCGAGGTACGGGTTGACGTCCGCGCCCGGGCAGCGGGTTTCAAGCCGGGTGGCCTTGGGCGAGCCGGCGATCACGCGGAAACTGGCGGTGCGGTTGTCCATGCCCCAGGTCGGCTTGACAGGCGCCCAGAAGCCATCCACCAGGCGCTTGTAGCTGTTGATGGTCGGCCAGAACAGCGGCGCGAACTCCATCAGGCACTGCACCTGTCCGGCCAGGTAGCTCTCGAAGAGCTTGCTCATGCGACGGTCCGATTTCGCGTCGTAGAACAGGTTGGTCTTGCCGTCGGACAGGCTCTGGTGGATGTGGC
>DAIMZU010000677.1:0-2142 GCA_036733845.1 Ramlibacter sp. | reverse complement strand
ACGCCCTGCAGCGCCTGGCCGCGGCCGGCCTCATGGCCCAGGAGACCGCGGACAACCTGGCCGCGGCCTATGTCTTCCTGCGGCGCGTCGAGCACCGCATCCAGTACCTGGACGACCAGCAGACGCACCTGCTGCCCATGGGGTGTGATCCCCAGGCAGACGACGACCTGAACTGGATCGCACGCACGCTCGGCTTCGCCGATTGCCGCCCCTTCCTGCACGCGCTCGATGCGCACCGCGAGTTCGTGGCCCAGGAGTTCGACAAGCTCCTGGGCAACGGCACCGAATGCCGCAACTGCAGCAACCCCAAGGCCGCTCGCACGCAGCCCGTGCCCGACCTCGACCAGGTGCTGGCGTCGCTGCCGCCGCGGCTGCGCGAGCGCGTGGCCCGCTGGCGCGAGCACCCGCGCGTGCTGGCGCTGCGCGAGGACGCGCGCCAGCGGCTGATGCGCCTGGTCGCCCGCACCGCGCAGTGGCTGCGCGAAGGACGCGTGACCGAAGAAGCCGGTGTGCGCATGGCCGACTGGATCGAGCCGTTGCTGCGCCGCGAGAGCTACCTCGCGCTGCTGCTGGAGCGGCCCAGCGTGCACGAGCGCCTGCTGCGCCTGCTCGGCGCGGCCCGCTGGCCGGCGCGTTACCTGCTCAAGCACCCGGGCGTGATCGATGAACTCGCCGGTGACGCCTTCCTGTCGGAGCGCTTCAACGCCAGCGACTTCGAACGCGACCTCGAAGATCGCCGCGCGGCCCTCGCGCGCACCCGCGAGGACGATGAAGAGGCGCTGCTGGACCTGCTGCGGCGCGCCCACCATGCCGAGGTGATGCGCACCCTGGCGCGCGACCTCGAGGGACGGCTGGCAGTGGAGCAGGTCGCCGACGACCTCAGCGCCCTGGCCGACAGCGTGCTGCGCGTGACCGCCCGCTGGTGCTGGGACCGGCTGAAGCAGCGGCACGCCGAGTCCCCGAGTTTTGCGATCATCGGCTACGGCAAGCTGGGCGGAAAGGAACTGGGCTACGGCAGCGACCTCGACATCGTCTTCGTCTACGAGGACGCGCACGAGGCGGCGCCCGATGTCTACACCGCCTTCGTGCGCAAGCTGATCAACTGGCTGACCACCAAGACCGGCGAGGGCGACCTGTTCGAGATCGACACCGCGCTGCGGCCCAACGGCAACTCGGGCCTGCTGATCACCACCTTCCAGGCCTACGCCAACTACCAGCAGAACCGCGGCAGCAACACCGCCTGGACCTGGGAGCACCAGGCCATGACCCGCGCGCGCTTCGTGCTGGGCGAGCCCAGCCTGGCGCCGCGCTTCGATGCCATCCGGCAGGCGGTGATCACCGCCCCGCGCGATGTCGCGGGCCTGCGCGCCGAGATCGTCGCCATGCGCGAGAAGGTGCGCGCCGCGCACCCGGTCCGGGCAGGGCAGTTCGACCTCAAGCACAGCCCGGGCGGCATGGTGGATGCGGAGTTCGCGGTGCAGTTCCTGGTGCTGTCCCGGTCGGCGACGCATCCGCAGCTGATTCCCAACGTGGGCAACATCGCGCTGCTGCAGCGCGCCGAAGCCTGCGGCCTGCTGCCGGCCGGCGTGGGTCACGCCGCCGCCGATGCCTACCGCACGCTGCGCCGCGAACAGCACATCGCCCGGCTCGACGAGCAGCCGACGCAGGTGGCCCCCGACCGCCTGGCCGCCGAGCGCGACGCGGTGCTGGCCCTGTGGCACGCGGTTTTCGGCTGATGCGCGCGCTCCTCCTTCTCGCCGTCGTGGGGCTGGCGGGCTGCGCCGCGCCTGTGAAGCCCGTGCCCCCGGTCGATGCGCCCGTGCCGGCCGCCTGGAACGCTCCGCTGCCGCACGGCGGCGATCCGCAGGCGCTCGCGAACTGGTGGCGCGCAGTGGGTGACGCCGACCTGGGCGACCTCATCGAGGCGGCGCAATCGGCCAGCCCGGACCTCGCCGCCGCCCTGGCGCGGATCGACCAGGCCCGGGCCGCGCGGACCGCTGCCGGGGCGGCCCAACTGCCGTCCGTCGACGGCACCGCCTCCGCGGCACGCGGCAATGCGCAGGCGCCCTTCGCGCTGGCCACCACGCTCCAGGTGGGCGCGCTCGCGGCCTGGGAGATCGACCTGTTCGGCCGCCGCGAGCG
>DAIMZU010000676.1:0-2143 GCA_036733845.1 Ramlibacter sp. | reverse complement strand
GGTGCTGGTGCTGGCGCTGGTGCTGGCGCAGGAGCCGGGGGAAACGCTGGTATTGGAGCGGGGGGCAACACTTGCGAAACGGGCTCCCCGGTCGATTGAATCACCAACGTCTCGCCATCGAGGTCAGCTATCCCGGTGAACCGCACCAATCGAATGTCAGCCTGAGTAGAAATCGAATAAACGCTTGTTCCCGTGCTGACGATCTGATTTTGTGGACTCAAAGTTCTAGTCGAGAACTCTACATTGAGAGCGCCATTTGCCCCCTGTGAGGTCGAATATGACTGAGCCATTGAACCAATCGCAACGTTCTTCGATCGGTCTGACCAACACGCGAGATCCGACAGCCTTCCAGTTTGCCCCACCGTCAATGTTTCAGGGATCGGGACCGGGTTGGCTGCTTCGCAATACATGCCTTGCCCGCTGATCCCGAGCGTTGCGTACGTGGAGGCATCCACATACGACTCTGCGTACTCCGAAAATGAGAACGATTCGCCATCGACGTTGAAGACGTACGCGGCAGTCTGCGGAAGGCGCATGGCACTGAGGCCGTTAAACATAGTCGGAATTCCCGCCGATTCAGTCAGCGTGAGATTCCCGGTGATCGTTTCAGAACCCAGCGTTGCGGTGATGTTGGCCCGTGACTGCAACCCACGTTCCACAACGGTCTTCATCGCTGCCCGGATTGGATAAGGCTGGCCAATAGACACCCCCCTCCTGCACCTCCGGAAGAGGTGTCGCCACCACCGCCTCCACCACATGCCACCAGGGTCGCTGCCGCCACTTGAGCCATCACCAGGTTTCGCGCTTTCATCTGAGCTCTCTCCACTACAAGAAATGCAACAAAGGCTCGTCCAGCGACCGGTGACGCTGAATCGTCGAATCAGTGGCCATAGGTGACGTTCACCTGGGCGAAGGCGGATGGTGCTCGGGGCAGGCGTGCGACGCACGTCTCCTGCGTGAAACACCCGTGTGGAGGCGTAGCTCGACGGCCCCAGAGTGAACCCTGTTTCCATTGAACAAGCTGTCGTCGCAGTCGCAGTTCCAGTGCAACTCCCAGCCGCAGTAACGGCAGGGAAGCGCGAACTCTGTGAGCAAGCGAGCTTCGCTAGCATGGTCGAGCGGTCGATGTGATCGAGGGTCAAGGGCGCCGAACCCTCGACGCCCAGCGAGGTCGCTTGAGGCGGTGACCGCAGTGCGGGTGCAGCGGTCAGGATTGGATTCCGGCGCAACGCCAGACCGAAGGTGGAAAGGAGATTTGCCTAATCAGTTAATCCTGGCCGAGGCGCATCCGGCTCAAACAATGTCCTCGCCCAAACGCACTATCCAGGCTGCTGCGCCCCAGAGAGACGGCAGATGTGGAGCGGGTTCCCCTCGCCCGCTCCAGACCCGCCGGTCCTGGCGCCCGATGACGCTCCCCAGCGCGTGACCCCTCGGAGCACTGCGGCATTGACGGTGCGTTCGGCCGGGCAGATTGTCCATCCCCGTCGAGCCGGACCGGAGCCAGAGACGTCATCGTCCGCTCCGGACGTCACAGTCGCTCTCGCACGTGAGCCGCCCCCGCCGCCGCGCCAGCACCGATACCATCTGCACAGGCAGGCGCACACGCCCCCGCGCCACGAGGCTTCCATGCAGACATTCCAGAAAACCACTGGGGCATCACGTCCCCGCCTCATCGGCCCCGTCCGCACTGCGCCACGGGGGGGGCGATGACGCCCGTAACGCTCGAAGCGCGCCTGGAAGCCAGCCTCCGGTCGCGCAACGTCCAGGAGCTGGCCTTTCTCGTCGAGGAAGCGGCGCCCTACGACGTGGCCGAGGCGCTGCACGAGTGGTCCGGCCCGGCCATTGCCGACCTGCTGATGCAGCTGCCGCCGCCCGCCCGCTCCCCGGTCTTTGCTTACCTTCGCGAGGACGTCCAGGATGCCGCGCTGCTGGCGCTGCCGCGCGAGGCCGTGGTGGACCTGTTCGAGCGCCTGCCCTCCGACGACAGGGCGGACGTGTTCAACCGCCTGGACGAGCCGGCCCGGGCCAAGCTGCTTCCAGCGCTGGCGCAGGTCGAGCGCGAGGACATCCTGCGGCTGGCGGCCTACCCCGAGGGATCGGTCGGTTCGATCACCACGTCCGACTACGCGACCCTGGGCGTGGC
>DAIMZU010000675.1:0-2148 GCA_036733845.1 Ramlibacter sp. | reverse complement strand
AACCGACTGGGCGCGGCCCTGGGGCTGCAGCCGTGCGACGCTCAGGACCTCCTCGGCCAGCTGGGCGAGCCGCCGCGCGTTCTGGCCCACCAGCGCGGTGAGCTGGCGATGGCGCGGATCGGTCAGGTCTTCCTCGAGAAGCGCGTTCGCCTGCGCGATCGCCGCCAGCGGGTTGCGGATCTCGTGCGCCACCGCCGCCGACATCCGCCCCATGGCCGCGAGTTTCTCGGTGCGCACCCGCGCCTCCATCTCGCGCACGTCCTCCAGGAACATCACGCACAGGCTCAGCCGGCCGGCATCGGCCCGCGCGAGCCGGGTGCGCACCCGACTGCGGCGGGGCGGCTGCCCGTCCGGCCCGAGCGCCACCTCGGCCAGCTGCGGCACGCCTTGCGCCATGGTCTGCCGGGCCAGCGCGATCAGCGGCCGCCACCCGTTCTGCTCGGCCAGGTAGAAGCCCGGGGCGAGGTTGTCGCGGCCCATGAGCAGGCTGGCGGTGGGGTTGAGTGCGCGCACCAGGCCGTCTTCATCGACCACCACGATGCCATCGACGAGCGTGGTGATGACGAGTTCGTTGACCTGGGCCTGCATGCGCGCCGAAGCGGCGCTGTCGAGCGCCCGCTGCTCCTCGCGCGCCAGGCGCTGCGCCAGCGAGTTGGCCAGGAGCGCGATGGCCATGTAGCCGACGCCGGTCAGGCTCGCCTGGAGCAGCGCGCTCGCCGCCGGGCCCGTGCCAGGGCTTGCCACGAGCCAGGGTTCGGACAGCACGAACAAGGTGGCCGCCGCCGCGGTCGCGAGGGCCAGCACACGCGGGCCGAGCACCGCCGCCATCAGCACGGGCAGGGCGAACAGACGCCAGTACTGCACGCCGCCAGCCTGCAGATACTGCAGCATCGCGAAAGTGGCGAGGTCGACTCCCACGGTCAGCAGCCACCGCGGGTCGACCGCGCCGCGCGGCAGCCGCACGGTCAACCGGACGCCAACGGCGGCCAGGGCGTAGAGCCCGCACAGCGCAACCGCCAGTTGCTGGGATCCGCCGCCCGGCTCGCCCGTCGGCAGAACCGTGGTCAACCCGATCAGGAGCGCTCCGATGGCGACGCGTGCGGAACCGAAGCCGCGCCACAGGCGCTGCATCGACGTGTCTTCGGCCGGGGACGCGCCGCTGCCCCAGGGAAGGATCGAGACCGGTCCGGTCATGGCCGGCGGGTCAGGCGCCGCCCTGCCGGCGGTGCTCGGGGCTGCAGTAGTGCAACCCGCGCGCATCGGCCAGCGCTTCGGACCGGGGCAGGTGCATGTCGCAGGCCGCGCATCGCACCATCTCCTGGGGAAGCTGGGGTGCTGGGGGCGGCGATGGTGGCGGCGGTCGCCGGCTGGCCTTCTGCTCGGCCTCGTCCTGCGATCGCTGCCACCGCCACAGGAGGTACACCGCCACGAGCACTGCAATGAGCACGAGGTATTTCATCACCATCCCTGCCGTCCCATGACCACTTCGAGCACGAAGCGCGAGCCCGCATACGCCAGCAGCAGCAGCAGCGAGCCGAAGTAGAGCACCCGCACCGCCTTGCGTCCGCGCCAGCCGAAGCGCGCGCGCCCGAGCAGCAGCAGGGCAAACGCGGCCCACGCCCCCACCGAGAACACTGTCTTGTGGTCCCAGCGCCAGCTTGGGCCCGCGGCTGCGTCGCCGAACAGCAGCCCCGCCAGCAGGGTGGCCGACAGCAGCGCGAATCCCATGGCGACGAAGCGGAAGGTCAGCCGTTCGAGCGTGAGAAGCGGCAGTCCGGCGTGTGGATCCGTCGCCTGGCGGATGTGGCGCTCGGCGCGCATCATCAGCCACGCATGCACCACCGCCGCCGCGAACAGGCCGTAGGACGCGATGCCCAGCGCCCAGTGCAGCGGCAGCAGCGGCGATGCCGACGGGTGCAGGACAGTGCCTGGGAACGCGATGGACAGCAGGACCGCCGCCGCCCCGAGCCCCGCCAGGGCCCATCGCGCCTCCATCTGGGGGAACACCTGCCGTTCGATGGCATACACCGTCAGCACCAGCCAGGCGGTCATCGACAGTGCGGGCGCGAAGCCGAAGCGCGGGGTCGGCCCCACCAGCGACAGGGCCAGCACCCCGCCATGCAGCACCCAGGCGATCAGCAGGGCGTA
>DAIMZU010000674.1:0-2151 GCA_036733845.1 Ramlibacter sp. | reverse complement strand
ATTTTGGCCCGCCTTGAGCACGGAGGTGAGCTTGTCCAGGGTCCGAACCATCTCGGCCCGGATTTCATTCATTCGCTGTTGGCTGGTCATGCCCGCTCCAGTGTGGCCGGCGGGTGCTGATGCCCGAGCAGCCCGAAAAAAAAGGTTTGCCGGTCGCATTGTGCTGACCAATTACCAAAGTATCAATACTTCTTTTTGATCGTTGATGGCCCGCGCCCTCCGCTCGGAAGGTGCGAACATCCTGAAGGGGTGGGGTGGATTCGTTCACCTTGTCAGATGGTCTGCCGAATCCGCTTCGGCCGCAGGAGCGCCGCGGCGACCGGCGCCTGTTTGGCATCCTTGGCCCAGGTGTCGTCCGCGCGCGCCTGCTCCAGTGCGGACCAGGCCTCCTGGAGGGCCTGGCGGTCGGCGACGTCCCATTGAGCGGTGATTTGCAGGAGGTCGCTGGCACTGTGGACACCGGCCGCCTGCAAGGCGTGCTCGCTGGCGAGGGCATCGGTTGTGGCCTGCCGCGCGGCTTCGGCGAGTGCGGCCAGCCGATCTTCCACGCCGAGCTCTGCCGGAACACCGGGCGTGCCGGCCTCAGGCATGACAGTGCGCTGCGCCTGCGGCAGCACCAGCGGCGGCTCCTGTCCCTGCACCTGCGCGCGCCAGTGCCTGCGGGTCGACGCCTTGACCTGTCAGGAAGCCCGCAATGATGGCCAGCGCAGCCGTCAAAGCGCGCAGCAGCTCCTCGAGCATGTTCAGGCGCTCGCGCGAAGGGTCGGTGGGCATGGCCCTCAGCATTTCCTCGATCTTCCTTTCGAGCACGCCGGCGACCACCGTGGCGCACTGCTGGGCGATGGCGATCGCCTCTCTCAGCGACTGCTCGAGGCGGGGATTGGCGCGCGCCGAAGCCCGCTCGATGGCGCCTTCGAGCGCCCTGGACGCGTGGGTGAATCGCTGGAGATTCTCGATGGTCGGGTTGACGAGGACCTCGAAGGTCGCGCGGATCAGGTCCTGGCTGCGGGCATGCAGCGAATGGGTGTGGACCTTGGCGATCAGGTTGTCGATGTGACGAGCCAGCCCGCGGCGTTGCGGTCCACAGGCGGAGGGCTGGTCCAGCGTTGCGCCTGGGGCAGTGAAGGCGATGTGGGTGCTGTGCGAGATGGAGAGCATGGTCGTTTCGGTCAGACAGTTGAAAGAAGAAACCAATGTATTACTCGACCATGGTCAATAGCCTGTCAGCAGGCTGTCGCCTCTGTTTCTGCTGCACCGCGCCATCCTGCGCTGCGTATCCCACCACGGCCCACGATCCGCTGGCCAGCTGATCCGGCCCTTCTTCACGGCGGGTATCCTTGCCGCATGTCCGTTGCGCCGCCATCGCTTTCCGCTTCATGCCCACCCGCTCCCGCACAGCGCCATGCACAAGCCTGAGGTCGCGCGCAGCGAGCTGATCCTCGGTGCCCCCGCCAGTGGCAAGTCGCAGCGGGTACTGGCGCTGGTGGATTCCTGGCAGAGGACGTCGCCGGTGCACCGCGCGGTGTACATCGACACCGCCACGTCCTGGGACGCGGAGATGCGTGCCTTCGTCGACCGCCAGCACGCCCTCGCGGGGGCCGGGGCACGCGTGCGCGTCGAGCAGCCGGTCGAGCTCGCCCACGCGCTGGGGGTGCACAGCCGGCCGGACACGCTGGTGGTGGTGGACGGACTCACGTTCTGGCTCACTGCCACGCTGATGCAGGCGCTCGCGCCCGACGGCACCGACGCCTGGGAAGCGGCGCCGCGCCCGCCCGTGCGGCTGGCCGACGCGGTGCGCGCCTGTGCCGGCCCGCTCGTGCTGGTGTCCAGCCGCCTCGCCACCTCATTGGCGGGGCGGCCGGCCGACCTGCGATCGATCACCGACACCCTCGACGACGTCGACCAGCAGGCCGTGGAGGCCTGCGAGCGCGTCACGCTGATGTCCGCCGGCACCTCGCTCACGCTCAAGGAGCCGCTGTGAGGGCGGCGGGGTTGCGCGGCCTGCTGGCCTGGGTCTTCTCGGCGCTGGTGCTGTGGGTGGTGTTCACGCCGGCGCATGCCACGCTCGAGGCCATCGACGACCGAGGCCAGCGGGTGCGGCTGGATGCGCCGCCCCAGCGCATCGTCTCGATGCTGCCCTCGCTCACCGCG
>DAIMZU010000673.1:0-2152 GCA_036733845.1 Ramlibacter sp. | reverse complement strand
CCATCCGCCCTGGTCGGGCGGGATCAGGCTGCCGCCGTTCCAGGGTTCGCGGCTGGAGCCCTTGCGGCCAGCGTGCGCGAGCTGGATGCCCCAGTGGATGTCGGAGTACGGGCTGATGGCGGCGATGGTGCGCGTGAGGGCGGCCTCGTGCTCGGGCGACCACAGTCCAAGGTCGCCGGGGGTGATGCGTGCCTCCGGTTCAACGGCGGTGGCTTCGATCATGAGCAGGCCGGCGCCGGAGATGGCCATCTGGCCGAGGTGCATCAGGTGCCAGTCGGCGGCGATGCCGTCGACGCAGGAGTACTGGCACATCGGCGCGACGACGATGCGGTTGTCGAGGGTGAGGGGGCCGAGGGAGTACGGGGTGAAGAGGTGGCTCATGCGTCAATGTCTTCTCTGCGGCGAAGAGGGCCGGTGCGCGAGCAGGGCCTTCGACAGCCTCAGGCCGAACGGGGGGTGTGTACAGCGTCGCCTCACACCCGCAGGCCCTTCGACAAGCTCAGGACCAGATAACCGTTCGGGCTGAGCTTGTCGAAGCCTGTGTCCCGATCACCGGGACCTCACGCCCGCAGACCCTTCGGCCAGCTGAGGGCGAACGGTTGGCGCGCCCCTGGACTGGAAAGTTTCAGCCGTCGCGCTCAGTGTTTGACCGACCCCGTCCCCACCACCGGCGCCGGCTCGCCCGGGGCAGCCGCTGCAGGCAGCGGTGACGAAGCCGCCGTGGCCTCTTCCTCCGACAGGGGCGTCGGATGGCGCTCCAGTGCCACCTCGAGGACCTTGTCGATCCACCTTACCGGCACGATCTCGAGGCCGTTCTTGACGTTCTCGGGAATCTCCTGGAGGTCCTTGGCGTTTTCCTCGGGGATGAGCACGGTGCGGATGCCGCCGCGCAGGGCCGCAAGCAGCTTTTCCTTGAGGCCGCCGATGGCGGTGACTTCGCCGCGCAGGGTGATCTCGCCGGTCATGGCGACATCCGCGCGCACCGGAATGCCGGTGAGCGCCGAGACCAGGGCGGTGGTCATGGCGATGCCGGCGCTCGGGCCGTCCTTGGGCGTGGCGCCGTCGGGCACGTGGATGTGGATGTCGTTCTTCTCGAAGGCCTCGTCCTTGATGCCCAGGCGCCGCGAGCGGCTGCGCACCACGGTGCGGGCGGCCTCGACGGATTCCTTCATGACGTCACCCAGGGAGCCGGTGCGCGTGATGACGCCCTTGCCGGGCATGAGCGCCGCCTCGATGGTGAGGAGGTCGCCACCGACTTCGGTCCAGGCCAGGCCGACGACCTGGCCGACCTGGTTCTGCTGCTCGGCGCGCCCGTAGGTGTACTTGCGCACGCCCAGGAAGTCGTTGAGGTTCTCGCTGTTGACGACGACTTGCGGGGTCATCTTCTTGAGCTGCAGGCCCTTGACCACCTTGCGGCAGATCTTGGAGAGCTCGCGCTCGAGGGAGCGCACGCCGGCCTCGCGCGTGTAGTAGCGCACGATGTCGCGGATCGCGTCCTCGGTGACCTGGAGCTCTTCGTCCTTGACGCCGTTGTTCTTCATCTGCTTGGGCAGCAGGTACTTGATCGCGATGTTGGTCTTCTCGTCCTCGGTGTAGCCCGACAGCCGGATGACTTCCATGCGGTCCAGCAGCGCCGGCGGGATGTTCATGGAGTTGGAGGTCGCCACGAACATGACGTCCGACAGGTCGAAGTCGACCTCGACGTAGTGGTCGCCGAAGGTGTGGTTCTGCTCGGGGTCGAGCACTTCGAGCAGCGCGCTCGAGGGGTCGCCCCGGAAGTCCATGCCCAGCTTGTCGATCTCGTCGAGCAGGAACAGCGGGTTGCGCGTGCCGACCTTGGACAGGTTCTGCAGCACCTTGCCCGGCAGCGCGCCGATGTAGGTGCGGCGATGGCCGCGGATCTCGGCCTCGTCGCGCATGCCACCCAAGGCCATGCGCACGTACTTGCGGCCGGTGGCCTTGGCCACCGACTGCCCCAGCGAGGTCTTGCCGACGCCCGGAGGGCCGACCAGGCACAGGATGGGCGCCTTGACCTTGTCCACGCGCTGCTGCACCGCGAGGTACTCGAGGATGCGGTCCTTGACCTTCTCGAGGCCAAAGTGGTCTTCGTTGAGCACGCCTTCGGCCAGGCCCAGGTCGTGTTTGATCTTGG
>DAIMZU010000672.1:0-2152 GCA_036733845.1 Ramlibacter sp. | reverse complement strand
GCGCCTGGTGGTGCAGCAGTGATCGGACCGCTGGCAGTGCATCCCCCTCGAGCGGCGCCAGTTGCATGGTCTGCGGCTCGCCGTGCATGTGCATCAGGCAGATGCCGGCGTTCGGGTGCGCGGCCAGCGCCTCCAGCGCACCAGGCTGGCGCAGGGCCCAGATATCGTTGACGATGTCGGCACCCAGGTCCAGCACCTCCCGCATCAGCTCGCTCTTGTAGGTGTCCACCGAGACCGGCACGCCCAGGGCCAGCGCCTCCCGCAGCACCGGCAGCAGCCGGGCACGCTCGTGCTCCATGGGCAGCGGCGGGCTGCCGGGGCGAGTGGACTCGGCGCCCAGGTCGAGGATGTCGGCGCCCTCGCGCACCAGCCGCTCGCAGTGGGCCAGGGCCGACCGGGTGTCGCCGTGGCGCCCGCCGTCGGAAAAGGAATCGGGCGTGATGTTGACGATGCCCATGACCTTGGGCAAGGCGAGATCGATGCGGTAGCGCGAGGTTTGCCAGTGCATGCCTGATTGTCGCGGCTCCCCGGCCCTGGCTCAGGTGAGCGAAGGCAGCAGGCTGAAGCTGGCGGTGTACCGATCACCGGGGCCCACGCGGGCACCGCCCAGCAGGGCCGCGTCGTGGCGGGGCAGCAGGTTCAGCCAGTCGGTGCACTGGCTGACAGGCTCGGCACAGAAGTGGTCCAGCCCCGGCGGGCAGTAGATGACGAAATAGTCCAGCGGCGCCTCGGCCCGGATGATCAGGCTGCGCACGCGGTCGTCACCGGCCGCCGGCCAGTCGATGCGGGCGCTGTGCTCCCAGCCGACGAAGTTGTTGTCGAGGTCCAGGTCGCCGACGATCACGCCCTGGCGCAAGCGCTCGACGATGCCATCGCGCGAGAGGTCCACCGGCATGACCTCGGCGTCCGTGGTCCACATGCCGGCCGTGGGGCAGGTCAGGCGCGTGCCCGGTGGATGAAGGAAATACGGGTGGTGCCCCAGTCCCGCGGGCATGTCGACGCTGTCCTGGTTGGTGACGCTGACGCTCACGCGCAGCGACAGCTCATCCAGTTCGATCCGCTGCTGCGCGAGGAAGCGCCATGGCCAGGCGTCGGTGGCCTCCATCTGCAGGCTGAGGTCGACCGCGTGGCGGTTCTGGTTGTCGACCACCCATTCGCGTTGCCAGCCGAGGCCATGCAGGGGATGTGGCGACCGCTGCGAGGGATGGTTGGGCGGGAATCGGATCTCTCGCCCTTCGAAGCTCGCACGTCCGTCGCGTATGCGGTTGCAGAAGGGCACGAGTGGAAAGCTCGCCATCCCCAAAGGGTCTCGGATCTCAAGCGCGGCCTCGGAGGCGGGGCGCAGCCAATGGGTGCGGTGATGCCGCCCGGCTTCGGTCCAGAAGGCGGTGATCGAACCCCCGATCTCCGGCGCGATTTCCGCGCGGAGTTCCCCAGCGACAAGACGCACGATTTGCATGGGGGGAGTTTGAACACAAAAACGGCCGGTGTGTGTGACACCGGCCGGGGTTTTTGTGTCAGCGCGGGCGGGCTCAGGCCCCTTGCGGCGCCGGATCCACCACGGGCGCGCCACCCGAATCCCCACCCGAGGACGGCGGCACGCGGGGCGTGAAGTCCTTGGGCGGACGCGGCGGCTTGCCCGCCATGATGTCGTCCAGCTGCTCCGAGTCGATGGTTTCCCACTCGAGCAAGGCCTTGGCCATCGCGTGCATCTTGTCCTGGTTATCTTCGATGAGGCGCCGCGCCAGGGCGTACTGCTCGTCGATGATGCGGCGCACTTCCGAGTCGACCTTCTGCATGGTCTGCTCGCTCATGTTGGTGGTCTTGGTGACCGAGCGGCCCAGGAAGACCTCGCCTTCGTTCTCGGCGTACACCATCGGCCCGAGCGCGTCGGTCATGCCGTACTTCATGACCATGTCCCGTGCGAGGTTGGTCGCCCGCTCGAAGTCGTTGCTGGCGCCGGTGGTCATCTGCTTCATGAACACTTCTTCGGCGATCCGCCCGCCGAACAGCATGCTGATCTGGTTGAGCATGTAGTCACGGTCGTAGCTGTATCGGTCCTGTGCAGGCAGGCTCATGGTCACGCCCAGCGCGCGCCCGCGCGGGATGATGGTGACCTTGTGCACCGGGTCGCACTTGGGCAGCAGCTTGC
>DAIMZU010000671.1:0-2156 GCA_036733845.1 Ramlibacter sp. | reverse complement strand
GAATCGGGGCTCGGAACCGCGCCGCTGGTGAAGGCGGCGTGGGCATCGGCATCGACCTTCCGCGGCAGCGACATGCGCGGCGGCGCCAACGGCGCCCGCATCCGACTCGCGCCGCAGAAGGACTGGGAGGCGAACGACCCGGCGGAACTGGCCCGGGTGCTGCGCACGCTCGAGTCGATCCAGCAGGCGTTCAATACCTCGTCAATCGGAGGCAAGCAGGTATCTCTGGCCGACCTGATCGTGCTGGGCGGCTGCGCCGCGGTCGAGGCCGCTGCCCGCGCGGCGGGCCACGCGGTGACCGTGCCCTTCCGGCCGGGCCGCACCGACGCGAGCCTCGAGCAGACGGACGTCAACTCCTTCGAGGTGCTCGAGCCTGCGGTCGACGGATTTCGCAACTACATCCGCCAGGGGGCCGAAGGGAACGTGGCCAATGCAATGGTCGACAAGGCCAACCTGCTGATGCTCACGGCACCGGAGATGACGGCGCTGGTGGGCGGCATGCGGGCGCTGGGTGCGACCAGCGGCAATGTGCAGCACGGCGTCTTCACCGACCGGCCGGGTCAGCTCACGCCGGACTTCTTCACCCACCTGCTGGACATGCGGACGGCGTGGAAGCGGCTGGAAGGATCGAAGCATCTGTTCGAGGGCACGGACCGCCGGAGCGGAGAGCGCCGCTGGACGGCCACGCTGGCCGACCTGATCTTCGGCAGCAACGCGCAGCTTCGTGCGCTGTCCGAGGTCTACGCCGCCCGCGACGGCGAAGCGCACTTCGTGCAGGACTTCGTGAAGGCCTGGGTCAAGGTGATGGAGCTCGATCGCTTCGATCTGCGCTGACGCGACTCGCCGCCCAGTCATCGGCCGGCATCAGGTCGCACCGCGTGGTGGAGCAGCCGAGGGTTCGCGTCCCGTCCGCCCCGGGAACGCCGCAGGTGCGGCAGGCCAGCGTGAGCATGTCGCGGGTCCGCGGCAGGATCACGGTGAAGCAGGCACCGCGGCCAGGCTCGCCCTGCGCCTCGATGCGGCCGCCATGGCGCTGCACGATGCGATGGACCGTCGCCAGCCCGATCCCGATGCCCGGGAACTCCGCGGCGGCGTGCAGCCGCTGGAAGGGCTGGAAGAGGCGGTGGGCCTGGCGGGGATCGAAGCCGGCGCCGTTGTCCGAGATGCGGATGGCCACTTCCAGGGCGCTGATTGCACGGCATCGGCCGCCGCGCTCGATTGCTCCACGAGTGCGGCGTTCTGCTGGGTGGCCTGGTCGAGCTGGGCGATGGCGGCGTTGATCTGCCCCACCGTCGTCGCCTGCTGCTCCGCGGTGCGGTGGACGTTCTCGAGGAAGGCATCCACCCGCCTGACCTGCTCGACGATCGACGCCATGACCTCGCCCGCATGGCGCGCGGTCTCGGCACCGCCCGGGTCCGTGGTGGACATCAGTGTCGCGTCTTCGGGAAATTCGTATTCCCGCTGCGTCACCGGAAGGTTCTGTCTCATCGTCTGTCCTTTCAGTGCGGCTCGCCGGCCGCTGCTTGGCGACGCAGGGCTGCGTCGGAAAGTCATTGAAAAGGACGACGGCGATGCGTCAGAACGACATAAGGCGGGGAAAAACCTGCCTTATTTCACAGGTGTGACGGATCGCGCAGTCACGCGGCGCGATGCCTTGATCCAGGGCAAGCCCCTGGCTGCGAACCTGTGCTCAGCGGCGCGCCGCAGGCTCGATCACGCCGCACAGCGCCCGGCCGCCGGAGTCGCCAGCCGGCTGGCTGCGCATGTCGTCGGGCTTCTGGTGCACGACGATCGAGCGGCCCAGGGCCGAGCGCGGGCCGGGGCTGAGGGTGATGTTCGGGTTCAGGTGGCTCAGGTGCCCCCTGCCGTCCGCGGTCACGGCGATGTTGGGCATGTCGCCGGCGTGGGACGCCGTGGCGGCATGGCCCGGGCCGGAATGGCGTTGCGAGTTGCCGGGGTCGAAGTGCCCGCCGGCGGCGCCGAAGGGCACCACCTGCCCGGAGGGATCGGGGCCCGGCCTGCAGTCTCCCGCGGTGTGGATGTGGAAGCCCCGCTCGCCCGCGGCCCCGAGCCCCTCGACCTGGGCGACCACGAGCACGCCTTGCGAGGTCTCGGTCAGGCGGACCATGCCACCCGGTCGGCCGTCGGGGGTACGT
>DAIMZU010000670.1:0-2158 GCA_036733845.1 Ramlibacter sp. | reverse complement strand
CCGGTCGAGGTGGCCATCGCGCCATCGCAATCGACGTAATCGGCAGGGTCTTCGCTGGTGAGCACCGGATGGGGGCTTCGCATGAGCACGCAGACGCGGACCGACACGACGCTGGCCCAATCCCCCGGCGTCAGCTGTGACGCCGCGAGGTAACGGACAGGCCGGCGGCTGGCTGGGTTCGTGGCCAGCCAGCCGTCCGCCAAGCCGAAACGCAAGTGCAGTGCCTGGACGTTCTCGACCAGGGCCTGCGAGGCGCTGCCCGGGGCTGCGCAGTAGAGTTCGTTGCGTCCGCTGGGCCCCGCCTCGACGAACCAGCGCGAGCTGACCAGCGATCCGGCGGCAATGGTTCCGCCCGCGCAGTTCACCAGGTTGCCGGCGGCACTCCGCGCCACGGTGGCGGCGGATGCCTGGTAGCTCAGCTCGAGTGCCTGAGAGTCGACCGCTCCGCCTGAGCCGCAGGTGGCGGCCCCTGCCGCTGCCGTTCGCATCTGGAAGGTGCTGGTGCAGGCGAACACCGAACGGGCGGGCGCCACCGCAGCGGTGAAGGCGACGCCGCCGGCCTGGAGGCCGGCGGGCTCGTAGGTGCCCGCGACCTGGATGTCCCGGCGCAGAAGGGTCAGGGCGAGCTGGGCATCGTCACCCATCCGGGCGACCGCCTGCTGGCGGCGCGCGACGACCGTCGACGAGAGATAGGTCACCAGCAGGGCGCCCACGACCACGGTGCCGATGAGGAGGGACACCATGAGTTCGACCAATGTCAGCCCGCCCTGCCGGCGCGCCAGGGCCCGGGTGGGAGATCGGCGCCTCACAGCTGGACCCGCAGGCTGTGGCAACGCACCACGGCCGAATGGTTGTCGGCGGCGAGCCCCGCGGGACATTCGCGGTCGCCTCCGGCCCGCTGGACCTCGTCGGGGTTGGCGGCGAGGGGCTCCACCCAGGCCACCCAGATGTCGACCGCACCGCCAGCGTTGGCATCCGGCAGGACGAAGCCGGAGCCTTCGGGCAACTGGGCGCGCACCCGCACGCGCCAGACATGGAGGTCGGCGGCCGCCATCTCTGCGAGAGTGCAGGTGTGGGTGGGCTGGGCACAGAGGATGGATGGGGCCGGGGGCGCTGCGGCCTGGTCGCTGAAGTCCAGGCCGCTGAACTCATAGGCGTTCGCGGATGTGCCGTCGGCCCCGCTCGCGCGCATGCGCTCGCCGAGATCGCTCACCAGCCAGGCAGCCAGCATCCGGTGTTCGAGCGCGGTCGATTGGCGTAAGGCGTGCAGGTGCGATCCCGCCAGGGCGAGCAGCCCCATGCTGGAGACCGTGATGGCCACCAGCACCTCCAGCAGACCGCCACCGGCTTGCCGCCTCAGCATGAGGCCTGACCCGGGCGTGCCTGCAGCCTGCCGGCCATGGACAGGCACAGGGCCACCGCCCCGCCCTGCGCCGTGGAGGCCACCACCAGGCTTCCGGCGGCACCCGGAGCACTGCCGTTGGAGGTGAAGGTGACCGGCCCGAACTGCTGGGGTGCCATGGACGTGACCGACGGAAGCGGCTCCTGCACGCGAAGCACGATGGCATTCGTCGTCGAGTTGGCGGCCGCCGCGCGATTGACGAAGACCAGCCACCCGGTCTTCCAGTCGCCCGCGCCCGCGCAGGTGCTGCCGTCGGTGCTGCGGCAGATGGTGACAAAATCACCGCGTTTGACCGCCTCGGAGCGGGCGAGCCGGAAGTCGGCATTGAGGGCTTCGGCCGCCGCGGCAGCGGCGCGCCTGGAAATCCAGTCGCGCAGTCCGGGCGCGGCAATGCCCATGAGGATGGCGGAAATGGCCGTCACCATGAGCAGTTCGATCAGCGTCAGCCCGGATGAATATGAACGCATACTCGAATTCTATTCTTGAAACCTTTTGATTTACTGAATCAACGTCCGGAGAGCAGCGAACCGCTGCCGCCGCCGATGGCTCGTGCCCTCGCGCTGGCACAGTCGTTCGCGCACCGCACCTCGCCCAACCCGAGCGTCGGCTGCGTCCTGACCGATGCCGGCGGGCAGGTCCTCGGCGAAGGCCACACCCAGCCCGCGGGCGGCCCGCACGCCGAGGTCGTCGCCCTGGCGGATGCCCGCGCGCGCGGCAACGACGTGCGCGGAGCCACCGCCTGGGTGACGCTGGAGC
>DAIMZU010000669.1:0-2174 GCA_036733845.1 Ramlibacter sp. | reverse complement strand
GGCCGGTCAGGGCCACGCGCAGGCGGTTGCCCGGGGGCTCGTTCATCTGGCCGTAGACCATGGCCACCTTGGACTCGGCCAGGTTGTCGAGCTTCACGACGCCGGAGTCGGCCATCTCGTGATAGAAGTCGTTGCCCTCGCGAGTGCGCTCACCGACGCCCGCGAACACCGACAGGCCCGAGTGCGCCTTGGCGATGTTGTTGATCAACTCCATCATGTTGACGGTCTTGCCCACGCCCGCGCCGCCGAACAGGCCCACCTTGCCGCCTTTGGCGAAGGGGCAGACCAGGTCGATCACCTTGATGCCGGTCTCGAGCAGTTCCTGCGAGGGCGACAGCTCGTCGTAGGCCGGTGCCTTGCGGTGGATGGACGCGGACAGCGTTCCGTCGACCGGACCGCGCTCGTCGATCGGGTTGCCCAGCACGTCCATGATGCGGCCGAGGGTGGCCTTGCCCACCGGAACCGTGATCGGCTTCTCGGTGTTGTAGACCATGTTGCCGCGGCGCAGGCCGTCGGACGAACCCAGCGCAATCGTGCGGACCACGCCATCGCCCAGCTGCTGCTGGACTTCCAGCGTCAGGGCGGTGCCGTCCATCTTGAGGGCGTCGTACACCTTGGGCATGCGGTCACGCGGGAATTCCACGTCGACCACGGCGCCGATGCACTGGACGATCTTGCCCATCACGCGGCCGGAAGCCTGGCCGTTCGATTGAGCGTACTGAACATTCTCTTGAGCCATTGTCTGCTCCAATTCTTGATTCAAACCGCCGCCGCGCCAGCCACGATCTCGGAGAGTTCCTTCGTGATCGCCGCCTGACGCGTCTTGTTGTAGACCAGCTTCAGCTCGGCAATGACATTGCCGGCGTTGTCCGTTGCCGCCTTCATGGCCACCATGCGGGCCGACTGCTCGGACGCCATGTTCTCGGCCACCGCCTGATACACCAGGGCCTCGACGTAGCGCAGGAGCAGGTCGTCGATGACGGCCTTGGCATCCGGCTCGTAGATGTAGTCCCACGAATGGGAGCCTTCGTCCGCCTGCATCCGGTCGGCCGACAGCGGCAGCAGGGGCTCGACCACCGGCTCCTGCCTCATCGTGTTGATGAACTTGGTGTAGCACAGGTAGACCGCGCTGAGCTTGCCTTCGGCGTACTGGTCCAGCAGGACCTTGACCGGGCCGATCAGCTTGTCGAGGTGGGGCGTGTCACCCAGCTGGGTGACGTGCGAGACCACCTTGCCGCCAATGCGGTTGAGGAAACCCAGGCCCTTGTTGCCGATGGCAACGGCCTGCGTGTCCACGCCTTGGGCCTGCAGCTCGCGCAGCTTGCCGGTGACGGCACGCAGCACGTTGGTGTTCATGCCGCCGCACAATCCCTTGTCGGTGGTCACGACGATGAAGCCGGCCGCCTTCGAGTCGTTGACCAGCATGAACGGGTGCGTGTACTCGGGGTTGGCCTTGCCGAGGTTGGCCGCGATGTTGCGCACCTTGTCGCTGTAGGGCCGGGCCGAACGCATGCGGTCCTGCGCCTTGCGCATCTTGGAGGCGGCGACCATTTCCATGGCCTTGGTGATCTTCTTGGTGTTCTCCACCGACTTGATCTTGCCGCGAATCTCTTTTCCTGCAGCCATGATGGTTCCCCGTGACGGCTTTTAGGCGAAGGTCTTCTTGAAGGCCTGGATCGCGGAGGTCAATTCGGCTTCGGCGTCCTTGTCCATGGCCTTGTCGTTCTCGAGCTTGGACAGCAGCGCGCCGTGCTTGTCCTTGAGCCAGCCATGCAGGCCGGACTCGAAGGCCAGCACCTTCTTGACGTCGACGTCGTCGAAGTAGCCCTTGTTGACCGCGTACAGCGAGGCAGCCATCAGGGAGATGGGCAGGGGGCTGTACTGCGGCTGCTTGAGCAGTTCGGTCACGCGGGCACCGCGGTCGAGCTGCTTGCGGGTGGCTTCGTCGAGGTCGGAGGCGAACTGCGCAAAGGCCGCGAGCTCGCGGTACTGCGCCAGGTCGGTACGGATGCCGCCGGACAGGCTCTTGATCAGCTTGGTCTGGGCCGCACCGCCGACGCGCGACACCGAGATACCCGCGTTGATGGCGGGCCGGATGCCGGCGTTGAAGAGGCTGGTCTCCAGGAAGATCTGGCCGTCGGTGATCGAGATCACGTTGGTCGGCACGAACGCGG
>DAIMZU010000668.1:0-2176 GCA_036733845.1 Ramlibacter sp. | reverse complement strand
AATTTTGGCCCCACGGGAGTTATTCACCCAACATGGAGATGATCATGGAAACTGGATGGGCATTGTTCAGCCTCGCGGGGCTGCTGTTTTTCCTGCGCTGGCTGCACGTTCTGGCCGGTGTGGCCTGGATCGGCATGCTGTGGTTCTTCAATTTCGCCCAGGGCCCCTTCATGAACGAAGTGGACGGCCCGGTCAAGACCGCCATCAACCAGAAGCTGGCGCCGCGGACCCTGTGGTACTTCCGCTGGGGCGCCATGATCACCTTCATCACCGGCTGGCTCCTGATCGCCGGTTTTGCCCACACCAACCCCGGCTACCTGTCCTCGGGCCGCGGCGTGATCATCCTCACCGGCGCCCTCATGGGCACGCTGATGTGGTTCAACGTGTGGTTCGTGATCTGGCCCCGCCAGAAAAAGGTGATTGCGGCCGCGAACGGCGGTCCGGCGGTGGATCCGGCGCAGGTGCGCCGCGCCTTCCTGGCCTCGCGCACCAACACGCTGCTCTCCATCCCCCTGCTGTTCATGATGACCGGCGCGGTGCACCTGCCGCTGGTGGTCGAAGGCAGCGTGGGCATGTGGCACGGCATCGTGTTCGCCATCCTCGCATTGCTCGAAATCAACGCGCTGACGGCAACGAACGGCCCCACCACCAAGCCCATCGAGAAAGTCAAGGGCGTCATCCACATGGGCGTGCTGCTCACCGTGGTGTTCTACGTCCTCCTCGAAGTCGTCCTGTAAGGGGAACACGGTGCGGAACGAACCGAAAATCCGTACCGCGACCGGTCTGGCCGTGCTGTGCGCCGCCGCGCTGCTGGCGGCCACGGCGGCCGGCTGCAACAAGCGTGAGGAACTGCCGCCCGCGGAGGCCGAGCTGCGCAAGGGCCGCACCCTGTACAGCCTGCGCTGCGCGTCGTGCCACCATCCTGCGGATCCGCGGCGCGACGGCGGGCTGGGGCCGGCGGTGGCCGGATCGAGCCTGGAACTGCTGGACGCCAAACTCAACCGCGGGACGTATCCCGAGGGATACACCCCCAAACGGCCCACCAGCGTGATGCAGCGGCTGCCCGCCACGCCCGAGGAACTGGCGGCCCTGCACGCCTTCCTGAATTCGTTCTGAAAGGCTGTTTTCAAGGGAGTTCGGTGCGCCGGGCCTGCGCCGAAACCCCTTGTAGAATAATTCACTTTTGTCGCCGCTTTTGCCGATTTTCGGGCCGCCAATGCGCCAATTTGTCTTGGGATTTCGGTTGGGGCATCCCGAATTTGTCGGCAGTATCTATACTGTGAACCCTGCTCCGGGCATGCGTCCGGAGCCCGGTTCCGTGCAGGGCATGCCGGCCGGTTGACTTCCACTTACGCATTCCGATGAGGAGCCGATATGGCGGTGAAAGCGTTTGAACCCAAGCCGATGAAGTTGAGCGTACTGACCGCTGCCCTGCAGGAGCTCACTCCGCGCGCCAAGCGCGATGCCGACCCCGATCTGGCGATCGAGGAATGGCTTCAGTTCTCGAAAGACATCGGATCGCCGTACATCCAGTTGTCGGCCGCGCTGCACCCCACCGAAACCGACGTTCCCGCCGAAGCGATGCTCGACCCGGTGGCCAACACCCTCGACCTCCGCCAGCCCTTCAACAAGGAGCGCGCCGCCCGCGTGCATGCCGCGATGAAGGCCACCGGCGTGGGCATGTCCGACATCGCCTACTTCGACAACTTCCTGCACCCCGACAAGGCCATCCGCCAGAAGAAAATCGACTTCATGTACCGCGTGTTCGACGCGGCGGCCCTGCTCGGCCTCGATGCGGTGTGCGGCTTCGTGGGCCGCAATTACGAGCTCGACATGGACCAGAACCTGGTCATGTTCGAAGAGGTGTTCGTGCCCATGCTCAAGGAAGCCAAGGCGCGCGGGCTGACCTACCGCGTGGAGCAGTGCCCCATGCCCGGCTGGAACGTCACCGACAAGTGGCACAACAACATCGCCTACGCGCCCGGACCCTGGATCGCGCTGCACCGCATCTGCGAACGCCACGGCGTGGGCGACCAGTTCCGCATCCACTACGATCCTTCGCATTCCATCCTGATGGGACAGGACACCCGTTCCATGTTCCAGTACCTCAAGGACGAGGGCTACAACTTCCTGATCGCCGGCTTCCACGTGAAGGGCCAGGTGGCCGATGCCAAGG
>DAIMZU010000667.1:0-2176 GCA_036733845.1 Ramlibacter sp. | reverse complement strand
TCCGCGACGAAGGCCGCGACGTGCTGTTCTTCGTGGACAACATCTACCGCTACACCCTGGCGGGTACCGAAGTGTCGGCGCTGCTGGGCCGCATGCCGTCCGCCGTGGGCTACCAGCCGACCCTGGCCGAGGAAATGGGCCGCCTGCAGGAGCGCATCACGTCCACCAAGGTGGGCTCGATCACCTCCATCCAGGCCGTGTACGTGCCGGCGGACGACCTGACCGACCCCTCGCCGGCGACCACGTTCGCCCACCTGGACTCCACCGTGGTGCTCTCGCGTGACATCGCGGCGCTGGGCATCTACCCCGCGGTCGACCCGCTCGACTCGACCAGCCGCCAGCTCGACCCGCTGGTGGTTGGCCAGGAGCACTACGAAGTCGCCCGCGCCGTGCAGGGCACGCTGCAGCGCTACAAGGAGCTGCGCGACATCATCGCCATCCTGGGCATGGACGAACTCGCGCCCGAAGACAAGCTGGCCGTGGCCCGCGCGCGCAAGATCCAGCGCTTCCTGTCGCAGCCCTTCCACGTGGCCGAAGTCTTCACCGGCTCGCCCGGCAAGTACGTGCCCCTGAAGGAAACCATCCGCGGCTTCAAGATGATCGCCGGCGGCGAGTGCGACCACCTGCCCGAGCAGGCGTTCTACATGGTCGGCACCATCGACGAAGCCTTCGAGAAGGCCAAGAAGCTGGCAGGCTGACCGGCGGTCCGACATGGTCGACACCACCCACACCATCCGCGTCGAGGTCGTCAGCGCCGAGGAGTCCATCTTCTCGGGCGACGCCCGCTTCGTCGCGCTGCCCGGCGAAGCCGGCGAACTGGGGATCTACCCCCGCCACACGCCCCTGATCACGCGCATCCGGCCCGGGTCGGTGCGAATCGAGAAGGCCGACGGCACAGAGGAGTTTGTGTTCGTTGCCGGTGGCGTGCTCGAAGTCCAGCCCAACCAGGTCACCGTCCTGTCCGACACCGCCATCCGCGGCAAGGACCTGGACGAAGAGAAGGCCAACGAGGCGCGCCGCAACGCCGAGGAAGCCCTCAAGAACGCCAAGAGCGACATCGACCTGGCCAAGGCCCAGTCCGAACTCGCCGTCATGGCTGCCCAGATCGCCGCGCTGCGCAAGTACCGCCAGAAGCGCTGACCGGCTCACGTACAAGAAGCGCTAAAAACCGCGCCCTCCAAGCCCCGTTCGAAAGAGCGGGGCTTTTTTGTTCTTCCATCTGCGGCGGGAGAGGGAGAGTTGCCGCAGCGAAGGCTTGAATCGCGCAAGCAAAGCGAAGCGCCGCCCGGCGCGAAACCCTTCACGAGCTTTGTGCACGTGGCAGAGGGCCGGGGTGAGTGTGCGTGCGTGCCCGTCTAATTTCTGCAGGACGTCACCCCAGCACGGGCGCGTCCGGCAGTTCGTTCGGTTTCTGGTCCCCTGCGGCTTCCGGAAAGTGCTGCACCAGCAGGGCCGACACCTCCTCCAGCGCATGGGTCAAGCCGTCCTCGTACCGAGCGTCCCGGAACGCCTGCGCCATGTGCGCCACCACTTCGCTCCAGGCCTGCGGGTCGATGTGCCGCGCCGCGCCGCGGTCGGCGACGATCTCGATCGCGTGCTCGACCAGCAGCACGTAGATCAGCACGCCGTTGTTCTGCTCGGTGTCCCAGACGCCCAGCTTGGCGAACATCGAGACGGCCCGGTCGCGCGCCGTGGCATCGCGCCAGAGATAGGAGTTGGGCAGGCCGGCCTCGACGCAGATGCGGATCTCGCCGGTGTGGCGGCGTTCGCTGGCGGTGACCCGCGACGCAAGTCGCGCGAGGAGTTCGGGCGTGATCTGGCGGCGCAGGCCGTCGTCCTGCCAGCGGTGGCGAAGAATGCGGAGGATTCGTTGCATCCAGGCCATCACCAGCCTCCCGAGGCGCCGCCGCCGCCGAAGCTGCCGCCGCCGCCCGAGCGGAAGCCGCCGCCGCCAAAGCCGCCGCCGCGCGGTGAACCCCAGCCACCGTGATGGGGCGGCATGCCCCAGCCGCCACGGCGCCGTGAGAGCCCGCCGGTGCCTGGGGGCGGGCCCATGCCGCCGATCAGTGCGAAGAACAGGCCCACGAGTCCGGCGAGCACCGCGACGACCACGCTGGACGTGAACAGCATCGCGAGCAGGCCGACGCCGCCACCGGTCACGACCGCGCCCAGGGGC
>DAIMZU010000666.1:0-2188 GCA_036733845.1 Ramlibacter sp. | reverse complement strand
CCTACTGGACGCGTGGCGCTACCGGCGCGCGCTCAAGGCCTGGCGCCCGGACGTGGTGATGACCTGGATGGGGCGCGCCAGCCAGGCCACACCGCGCGGCGACTACGTGCTGGTGAACCGCCTCGGTCACTACTACAACCTCAAGTACTACCGCGAGGCGGATTACTGGGTCGGCATCACGCACGGCATCTGCCAGCACCTGATCGACGGCGGCATGCCTGCCGCGCGCGTGTTCCACATCCCGAATTTCGCCGACGAGCGCCCGGTGACGGCGCTGCCGCGCACCAGCTTCGACACCCCCGCCGACCGGCCCCTGCTGCTGGCCGCCGGCCGCCTGCACGAGAACAAGGCCTTCGACGTGCTGCTCAAGGCCATGGCGCAGGTACCGGACGCAACACTGTGGCTGGCCGGCAGCGGCCCGGAAGAGGCGGCGCTGAAAGCCCTCTGCCGCACGCTGGGACTGGAGGCGCGCGTACGCTTCCTTGGCTGGCGTGATGACGTGACCGCGCTGATGCGCAGCGTCGACCTGTTTGTCTGCCCGTCGCGGCACGAAGGCCTGGGTTCGATCGTCATGGAGTCCTGGGCCCACGGCTGCCCCATCGTCGCCACCCGCTCGCAAGGCCCGGGCGAAGTGATCGACGACGGCGTCACCGGCTTGCTGACCCCCGTCGACGATGTCGACGCGCTGGCCGCCGCCATCAACCGCGTGCTGGGCGATGACGTCCTGCGCACACAGCTGGCCGCCGCCGGCAGCCGGCACTATGCCGAACACTACAGCGAGGCGGTGATTGTCGAGGCCTACCGCCGCCTGTTCCTGCAACTGCATGCCGACCGACGCTGACGCCATGACCACGATTCCCTGCTGGATCATCACGCTGAACCCCGAGGCACCGCTGGCGTCAGCACTGGATGCCGCGCTCTCTGCGCAGGGACTGCTGCACCAGTTCGTGCCCGCCGTCGACGGCCGCCACGGCATGCCGCCCTTGCAGGGACGCGAGCGCATCGACGAGCGCAAGGCGCTCCTGCGCCACCAGAAACTGCTGACACCACGCCAGGTAGGCTGCTATCTCGCGCATTACCGCGCCGTGCAGCGCGCCTGGGACGAGGGCCTCGAGCGGGTCTGCATCCTCGAGGACGATGTCGGCATCGAGGATGATTTCGCGCGCGTGCTTGCCGGCATCGCCACGCTGCCGGATGACGTCGAAATGGTGCGCCTGATGGCACTGCGCATCCGCCGGCGCAAGGTGGTGCAGCCGGTGCCGGGCGCGGAGGCCTACCAGCTGGTGCGCCCGGAACGCGGCTGGTGCGGCTGCCAGGGTTATGTCATCAACCGTGCCGGCATGAAAAAGCTGCTTGATCACGCCTGCGTAATCTTCGAACCCATCGACAAGTTGGTGGACCACTTTTTCGAGTTCGACCTGCGGCTTTTTGGTGTGGAGCCGCATGTCTGTTATGAAAACCCGCATGTCTCGAGCACCCGCACGCCCGGGCACAAGCCGCCACCGGCGCCCCTCCTGCTGCGCCTGCTGGCACCGCTGCACAAGCTCGTGTTCAGCCGCACCCGACACCGCTACCTGCACGCCCATGCCAGCGAGTTCTACCCTGCCGAAAAGCCGGCGGCGCGCATGGGTCGCACCGAACGCCTGTACTGACACGGAGCCTGCTCGTGAAACGCAAAGTCTTCTGCATCGGCTTCCAGAAAACCGGCACCTCCAGCCTTGGTGTGGCGCTGACACAGCTTGGCTACCGGGTGAAAGGCCCGGTCAAGACGCGTGACCCGCGCATTGCCAGCCGCCTGCTGGAAGAAACCCTGCCACTGGTGGACAAGTACGATGCCTTCCAGGACAACCCCTGGCCCATCCTCTTCCGCACGCTGGACGAACGCTATCCCGGCAGCCGCTTCATCCTCACCGTGCGAGATGTCGATGCCTGGCTGAACAGCGTGCTCGGCCATTTTGGTGAGAAGAGCACACCGATGCGTGCACTGATTTACGGCGCAGGCTGTCCGGCCGGGCATGAAGAGGCCTATCGCCAGCGCTTCCTCCAGCATGACCGCGAGGTGCGGGAATACTTCCGCGACCGGCCACAGGACCTGCTGGTTTTCGACCTGAAGCAGCCTGACCCCTGGCAAGCGCTCTGTCGCTTTCTGGGTGAGCCCGTTCCCGACATGCCCTTCCCGCATGTCAAT
>DAIMZU010000665.1:0-2191 GCA_036733845.1 Ramlibacter sp. | reverse complement strand
CCGGCCACCAGCCAGCACACCCCGAAGGCCGACAGCGCCACCGCCTCGCCGTAGAACACGATGCGCGGCAGCCGCGCCTCGATGCCCAGATCGTCACCCCAGATGCCATTGACCAGCAGCACGGCCATGGCCGCGACCATGGCCCAGAAGCATGCGAGGTACAGCCTCGCGCGCCAGTGCGCCTGCCGGTGGGGCTTGCTGCGCGCATGCCGGTAGAACGCGATGCAGAAATACGCCAGCACCGAGAACATGACGGCGGCGCAGGCATAGTGGACATAGGGGATGATCTCCTCGCGGCCGCCGCACTTGCAGGGAAACATGGCCACGCCGAGGCCCGCCAGCGCCGCCACCCGGGACAGGACCATGTGCGCCCGGGTCTGCCCGTTGTACGAGAGCAGGAAGGCCGAGATCGCAAACAGGAAGCCGACGAAGATGTTGCGCGACCAGTCGCCCGCGAAATACGACTCGCTGATGGATGCGAGCGGGCGCTCGAGTGTGGACACCCAGCCGGTGACGGAAGCGATCGCAATGGCGATGACGCCCACGATCAGCTTCGTGGTGAGCTGGTTGATCTCGGGATACCGGGGTTTCCTGATGACGCGCATGATCTCTCTCCTCCTGCGAATGCGTTGTACCGGAACCGAGGGCATGCCGCCACAGCTGAGCAGCGCCGCGCCGTCCGGTTCGCCGCTTGGCCAGGGGGCGGCCGCGGGCGGACACCGCTCCATGCTGCCGCCGTGCGGGTCGCCTGAGCCGCCCGCGCCACGTCAGGCCGCCTCGGCCAAGCCGGGCGCATCGAGCGGCCGGTCGCCGATGACGATGCGAAACGGCGGCAGGCCGCGCAGCAGCATGCGGCCCCAATGCGTTCTCCCGAGCCGCGGATCCAGCACCGTCACCGTGCCGTGGTCGTCGTCCGTGCGCAGCAGCCGCCCCGTGGCCTGCGCCAGCCGGATGCCGACCTCCGGCACGCTGCGTTCCAGGAATGCGGAGCGCCCCTGTGCCTCTATCCACTCGCGGCGCGTCTCTTCCAGCGGGTTGTCCGGCACGGAGAACGGCAGCTTGGCGCAGATGACATGGGTGCAGTACTCGCCCGGCAGATCGACGCCCTCGGCCAGGCTGGCCAGACCGAACAGCACCGAGCGCTCGCCCGCATCGATCCGGGCACGGTGGCGCTCGAGCAGCTCGCGCCGGGAGCATTCACCCTGCATGAGCACGCAGGCCTTCAGTTCGTCGGGTAAGGCTGCCTGGACCTCGCGCATCTGCCGGGCCGAGGCGAACAGCACCAGCGAGCCGCGCTGGCGCGCCAGCAAGGCAGGAAGACGCCGCACGATCTCCTGCCCATGGGCGGCCGCATCGCGGGGATCGGCGCGCACTCCCGGGATATGCAGGACCGCCCGGCGCCCATAGTCGAACGGCGATGCCAGCGCCAAAGGTTCCAGTGCCGCATAGCCTTGCAGTCCCGCCTCCTCCAGGAACATGGCGAAGCGCCCGCAGGCGCGCAAGGTCGCCGACGTCAACACCGCAGCGCCGACCTTGTTCCACAGCAGTTCCCGCAGCCGCGGCCCGCCGCTGATCGGCGCCGCGCAGACCAGGAAGTCGTCGCCACCGCCCGAACCCGCATGGCGCTCCACCCAGCGCGCCACGGGCAGCGGATGCTGCGTCTCGTCGCACAGCATCCAGTCCCAGGTCGCGACCAGCTCCTCCAGTTTCGGGAAGTACCCCCCGAGCGTGGCCAGGTGCGGCTGCACGGCCTCGGCACGATCGCCTGCGCGGTCCACGAGCGCCGTGCGGAGCGTCAGAAGGTCCTGGCCCATCGCGCGCGCTGCGTCCAGCACGGCAGCGCCCGCTTTCCGCACCTCCACAGGCAGCACGCCGCCTGCGAAGCGGCTGATGCGTTGCTGGCCAGCGAACTCGCAGTGCCGCCCCACGGCCTCCAGCAGGCGCTCCAGCGCCGCGCACAGCCGCGCGGCAGGGAGGGCAGGATCCGGGAGATCCGGGCCGAACCGGCCGAGCCGCAGCGCCGTGACGGCGGCGCGGGCATCGCGGGCCGCATGGGACACCCAGGAGGCCGCACTGCACACGGAGTGGCGCGAGGCGCAGTGGTCCACCACCTTGGAGGGCAGGCTGTGCGCCTCGTCGAAGACTACCAGCGCCTCGCGCCACTCCGTGTGCAGTGCGGCCTCCTGGGTGT
>DAIMZU010000664.1:0-2197 GCA_036733845.1 Ramlibacter sp. | reverse complement strand
TGTCGTCGAAGCCGTTGAGCAGGCAGTACTTGCGGAAGGCCTGCACCTCGAACGGAATCTCCGCCCCTTGCGGCTCCACCACCACTTGCCGCTCCAGGTCGACGGTGAGCGTGTAGCCCGGGAAAGCCAGCGCCTCGTTGAACAGCCGATCCATGGTGGACTCGGGCAGCACGATCGGCAGCACGCCGTTCTTGAAGCAGTTGTTGAAGAAGATGTCGGCGAAGCTCGGCGCCAGGACGGCTCGGAAGCCGAACTGCTGCAGCGCCCAGGGCGCGTGCTCGCGGGACGATCCGCAGCCGAAGTTCTTGCGTGCCAGCAGGATGGACGCGCCCTGGTAGCGCGGCTGGTTCAGCACGAAATCGGGGTTGGGCCGGCGGCTGTCCGGGTCCTGGCCGGGGAAGCCCGGGTCCAGGTAGCGCCACTCGTCGAACAGGTTCTGGCCGAATCCGGTCTTGCGGATCGACTTGAGGAACTGCTTGGGGATGATGGCGTCGGTATCGACGTTCTCGCGGTCGAGCGGGGCGACCAGGCCCTTGTGGACGGTGAATTTTTCCATGGTGTTTACTTGCGGCCCGCGTTCTCGACGGCACTGCCGGCGCGCTGGATGTCCTGGCCCATGCCGCGCACGGTGTTGCAACCTGCGAGCAGGAAGGTGGCGGCGAGCAGGGCGGCGATCATCGCTCTCATGGGCGGCTCCTTTCAGGCGAATTGGCGGATGTCGACGAAATGGCCGTGCACCGCGGCGGCGGCGGCCATGGCGGGCGAGACCAGGTGCGTGCGGCCGCCGGCGCCCTGGCGGCCCTCGAAGTTGCGGTTGCTGGTGGAGGCGCAACGCTCGCCCGGTTCGAGCCGGTCGGCGTTCATGGCCAGGCACATCGAGCAACCCGGCTCGCGCCACTCGAAGCCGGCGGCGCGGAAGACCTCGTGCAGCCCCTCCCGCTCGGCCTGCTCCTTGACCAGGCCCGAGCCGGGCACGACCATGGCGAGCTTGACGTTGCGCGCGACCTTGCGCCCCAGCTTGCGCACGACGGCGGCGGCCTCGCGCATGTCCTCGATGCGGCTGTTGGTGCACGAGCCGATGAAGACCTTGTCGATCGCGATATCGGCCATCGGCTTGCCCGGCTCCAGGCCCATGTAGGCGAGGGCGCGTTCGATCGCCGAGCGCTTGCCGGCGTCCTTCTCGCGCTCGGGATCGGGCACCCGAGCGTCGACGCCCGCCACCATCTCCGGCGAGGTCCCCCAGGTGACCTGCGGCACGATCTCGCCCGCGTCGATCTCGACCACACGGTCCCAGGCGGCGTCGGCGTCCGACTGCAGGGTGCGCCAGTAGGCGACGGCCTGCTCCCACTCGACGCCGGTGGGCGCGAGCGGGCGCCCGCGGACGTACTCGATGGTCCTGTCGTCCACCGCCACCAGGCCGGCGCGGGCGCCGGCCTCGATGGCCATGTTGCAGACGGTCATGCGGCCTTCCATCGACAGCGACCGGATGGTGGAGCCGCCGAACTCGATGGTGTAGCCGGTGCCCCCGGCCGTGCCGATGCGGCCGATGATGGCCAGCACGACGTCCTTGGCGGTGATGCCGCGCACAAGCCGGCCTTCCACCTTGACCAGCATGTTCTTCGCCTTCTTGGCCAGCAGGGTCTGCGTGGCCAGCACGTGCTCGACCTCGCTGGTGCCGATGCCATGCGCCAGTGCGCCGAAGGCGCCGTGCGTCGAGGTGTGCGAGTCGCCGCACACGACGGTCATGCCCGGCAGGGTGGCGCCCTGCTCGGGCCCGATCACGTGCACGATGCCCTGCTGCCGGGACAGGAAGGGGAAGTAGGCCGCCGCGCCGAATTCGGCGATGTTGCGGTCGAGCGTGACCACCTGCTCCTTCGAGATCGGATCGGTGATGCCGTCGTAGCCGAGTTCCCAGCCGGTGGTCGGCGTGTTGTGGTCGGCGGTGGCCACGACGGAGCTGATGCGCCAGGCCTTGCGGCCGGCTTCTCGCAGCCCCTCGAAGGCCTGCGGGCTCGTGACCTCGTGCACCAGGTGCCGGTCGATGTAGAGCACGGCGGTGCCGTCCTCCTCGGTGTGGACGACGTGTTCGTCCCAGATCTTGTCGTAGAGGGTGCGTCCCATGGCGGTCCTTGCTGAGCGGGAAAATTCTATCGAGGCGCCGCCTGCTGTCCGTCCAGGTGGTCGGCCAGCAGGCGGC
>DAIMZU010000663.1:0-2198 GCA_036733845.1 Ramlibacter sp. | reverse complement strand
CCGCCATGCCGACAGGCGGGCGTTCCCGGTGGCGGCTATGGGTGGGAAGCGGACGCTAGGGCTTGGCCGAACGAGACCGCATGATCCGGACGAGGATGAGCAGGCAGATCGCCGCCAAGCCGACGTTGCCCACCAGCGCAACAGCCGCCTTCAACATCAGCGGCAATGCCGCGCCCGTCACCTCTTCGAGGAGCCAAACTGCCAACATGGCCGCGATCAAAGCTAAGCCGGCGAGCAGCAGCGGTCGGATTTGCGAGCCGACGGTGCTCGACCGAGAACCGGGGGTACGAGTGTCTGGCATGGCGTCGAAATGGCGCGAGGTCCCGAAGGTTCACGGTCCGCAACGGGTCGGAAGCGGACCGATTTGAATTAGGTGGCGCGCCAGATTGGCCTCGCGCGTTCCCCGTTCAGAGCAATGGGAGCGCCGCCATGTGGAAATCGCCGTGGACGCGGTGGGCCATCGTCTTGGGATTCGCGTTGGGCGGCTTCTTCGACGGCATTCTGCTGCACCAGATACTGCAATGGCATCACCTGCTGAGCCTCGTGCCGGGCGTCTCCGAGATGCGGCTCCAGGTGCTGTGGGACGGTTACTTCCACGCCCTGATGTACGTGATCGCCGCCGTAGCGCTATGGGGATTGTGGCGCGCGCATAAGCGCGCAGGCGAGGCTTGGGGGCGCCCCTTGTTCGGCGCGCTGCTCGTCGGCTTCGGCGCCTGGCACATCGTGGACGGCGTCGCATCGCATTGGGTTCTCGGCATCCATCGCATCAAGCTCGACAGCCCGGACCCTCTGACGTGGGATCTCATCTGGCTCACCGCGTTCGGCGCGGTCCCCCTCGTGATCGGATGGCTGCTGACTCGTGGGGGGCGTCAGCCCACGAGCGGGCTCAGAGGCTCCGCCGCCGCCGTCTTCGTGCTTGTCGGACTGACCGGGGCTGCCGGCGCCTGGTCCCTCAACCCGCCGTCCGACCAGCCCTTCACCACTGTTGTCTTCGCTCCTGGCGTGAGCGCGGAGGCGGCCATGGCCGCCGTCGGAGCCGCTGATGCTCGGCTCGTGTGGACCGATCCTTCCATGGGCGTGTTGGTGGTCGCGGTCGCCGACGAGGCAAAGTGGCGCTTTTATCGTCACGGCGCGCTGCTGGTCAGCGGCTCGGGACTTCCCAGCGGCTGCTACGATTGGAGCCGCGCCTGAGACCGCGCGGAGGTCCGCCATGGGTCGAAAACGGCCATTGGCTTCGATCCCCAGGCCCGACATTCACCTCACGACTCGGAAACGGCCGTTCCGAATGTCAGCGAAGGGTGGATGGCGGACGTCAGCGACTGGCTCGGAAGAGTTCCCGCTGCGCTTGGTTGATCGCGCGTTCGTCCCAATCCACCTCCCGCTTGCTGGGGGGCAGGTGTTCGCGACGCCGTTCGTTGTCGTAGAATAACGTCCCGTGGATACCCATGGCGTCCCGCTTCAGGATTGGCCGCTCCCAGATCGCGGCCAGTATTACGCTCGCGTCGGCATCACCAATCCGCTCGATGAAGTCCTCGACGAGTTCAATGTCCTGGCCATCTGGAAAGATCGAGCGAAACTCCTCTTCTGTCGCCTGAAAGACGCTGAAGGTCGCGTTGTTCGCTCCGTCGATGACCTGGATGTTTCGCATGCCCCCATCGTGGCGGGCTTGGCAAAGGTCCGCAACGGGGCGGAAGCGGACATTGGCTTAGGGTCTGTAGTCAGACTTTGGCGCCTGAGGCTATCGCGATCGCCCGGGAGTGACGGATGGACTTTACGCCGTTTTGGCTGGGTATCCTCGTAGCTTTAGGACTGCCGCTCCTGCTGCTCGTCATCGGTGAGCAGGTCGCCATACGACTGGCGAAGCACGCGCGGGAACGGCGCGCGCAGAAGGATGAGCCCCAGGAATGATCGCGTCGCGCGACTTTTGCGGACCTCGCTGATGGATGTCAGCACCGGGTCCGACCGGAGCGGGCCGGCCGCGTCCTGCGCCGCCCTCACCCGACCTCTCCCTCCCGAGCTCCGCTCGGCGGGAGAGGAGCAGGCCGCACACCTCCCCCTTCAGCCCATGGCCAGCATTCTACCATAGACCCAAGGGCGGGAGGGGCGAGGCCGCCGCCTGCCGACGCGCGGACGTTTGGATGATTCGCTCAGGGCGGGGAGCGGCCATTAACGGCAGAAGTCAGGGTTTCCTTCGCCGA
>DAIMZU010000662.1:0-2199 GCA_036733845.1 Ramlibacter sp. | reverse complement strand
CCACCGGCCCCTGGATCGTCCATGCCCAAGACCCTTGCGCAGCTGCGCACCGAGATCGACGCGGTCGACCGCGAACTGCTGCACCTGCTCAACCGCCGTGCCGGCCTCGCCAACGAGGTCGGCGAGCTCAAGCGCAGCGAAGGCTCGCCCGTCTACCGCCCGGAGCGCGAAGCCCAGGTGATCCTCGGGCTGCAGCAGGCCAATGACGGGCCGCTCAAGGACAGCAACGTCGCCACCATCTGGCGCGAGATCATGTCCGCCTGCCGCGCCCTCGAAGCGCCGCAGCGGGTGGCGTTTCTCGGGCCCGCGGGCACCTTCAGCGAGGAAGCCTCGCTGAAGTTCTTCGGAGCCAGCATCGAGCGCATTCCCTGCGTGAGCTTCGACGAAGTCTTCCATTCGGCCGCCTGCGGCAACGCGGACTTCGGCGTGGTCCCCGTCGAGAACAGCACCGAGGGCGTGGTCACCCGCTCGCTCGACCTGCTGCTGTCCTCGCCCCTGCACATCGTGGGCGAGACCAGCCTGCTGGTGCGCCACCACCTCCTGCGCCAGTCGCCCTCGCTCGATGGCATCGAGGTCGTGCTCGCCCACCCGCAGGCCCTGGCGCAGTGCCAGGGCTGGCTGTCCAAGCACCTGCCGAAGGCCGAGCGGCGCGCCGTCTCCAGCAACGCCGAAGGCGCGCGCCTGGCCGCCACGAACCCCGCCTGGGCAGGCATCGCGAGCGAACGCGCGGCCGCCGAGTTCGGCCTCCACCTGGCGGCGCAGGCCATCCAGGACGACGCCTACAACCGCACCCGCTTCGCCGTGGTGTGCCTGCCCGAAACGCTGCAGGCGCCACAGGCCTCGGGCCGCGACTGCGTGAGCCTGGTGGTGTCGGTGCCCAACCGGCCCGGCGCGGTCCACGACCTGCTGGTGCCGCTCAAGCGGCATGGGGTGTCCATGACGCGCTTCGAGTCGCGCCCGGCGCGCTCGCCGCAATGGGAGTACTACTTCTTCATCGACATCGAGGGCCACCCGGCGCAGCCGAACGTCTCCGCCGCACTGGCCGAACTGCGCGAGCTGTGCGCGTTCTACAAGATGCTGGGCACCTACCCCATCAACGACTAGTCCCATGTTCGAGCAACTGGCAGTGATCGGCTGCGGCCTGATGGGCGGCTCCTTCGCGCTCGCGCTCAAGCGCGCGGGGCTGGTGCGGCGCGTGGTGGGCTACAGCAAGTCGCCCACCACGACCGAGCGCGCACGCCAGATGGGCGTCATCGACGTCGAGGCGCCCTCCGCCCTGCTGGCCGTGTCCGGCTCCGACCTGGTGCTGCTGGCGGTGCCCGTCGCCGCCACCGAGGCCACGCTGAAGGCCATCCGCCACCTCGTGCGGCGCGACATGCTGGTCATGGACGTGGGCTCCACCAAGCGCGAGATCGTCGACGCCGCGCGCCGCGTGCTGCAGGCTGACGTAGGGGCCTTCGTACCCTGCCACCCCATGGCCGGCAGGGAGGTCGCCGGCGTCGAGCACGCCGATCCCGACCTGTACACCGGCCGCCAGGTCATCCTCACGCCCATCGAACGCACCCTGGTCGCCCAGCTCGACCGGGCAGAACAGGTCTGGACCGCGCTCGGCTGCCGGGTGGTCAAGATGTCCCCCGAGGCGCACGACGCCGCCTGTGCCGCGGTCAGCCACCTGCCGCACCTGCTGGCCTATGCGCTGATGGACAGCATCGCGTCACAGCGGCAGGCCGAGCAGTTCCTGGGGCTGGCCGGGCCGGGGTTCCGCGACTTCACCCGCATCGCGGCCAGCGACGCCAAGGTCTGGCGCGACATCCTCCTGAGCAATCGCGTCGAGATTCAGGCGCAACTGGGCCACCTGCGCGAGAGCCTCGCGCGCTTCGAGGCGCTCGTGGCGGCCAGCGACGGCCCCGCGCTCGAGGCGCTGATCGAACGCGCCAGCCAGGCACGATCGAACTGGCGCCTGGGAGGCCACTGATGGTCGAGACGCCTTTCCTCGACCTTCCACCGCTGGACGCTGCCACGGGAACGGTGGTGCTGCCCGGCTCCAAGAGCATCTCCAACCGCGTCCTGCTGCTGGCCGGCCTGAGTGAGGGCACCACCGAGATCCACGACCTGCTCGCGTCCGACGACACCCGGGTGATGCTGGACGCGCTCGCCCGGCTGGGGTGCATTCTCCGCTGGGATGGCCCGGTGCTGCAC
>DAIMZU010000661.1:0-2201 GCA_036733845.1 Ramlibacter sp. | reverse complement strand
CAGGAGGCACGCGGCCTGTGGCTGGGCCTGCTCGGCGTGTCGATCTTCGCCCTGACGCTGCCCATGACACGCCTGGCGGTCGGCACCGAGGAGGCGCCTCAATTGCCTGGCCTCTTCATCGCCGTGGGCCGCTCGGTCCTCGCCGCCGCCCTCTCGATCGCGTATCTCGCGTTCACCCGCGCCCCCTGGCCGAGCCGGCAGGACTGGCGCGCGCTGGCCATTGTGGCGGGCGGCGTCGTGTTCGGCTTTCCGATCCTCACTTCGGTGGCGATGCGGCACGTCGAGGCCATCCATGCGAGCGTGATCATCGGCGTGATGCCGCTGGCGACAGCGGTCGCGGGAGCCTGGCTCAACCGGCAGCGGCCCGCCGCGGGCTTCTGGGTCTGCGCGGTGGCCGGGTCGGTCCTGGTGGTGACCTTCGCCGTCCTGCGCTCCGGCACGGAAGGCCTGTCCCTGCACCCGGCCGACCTGTTGCTGCTGGGCGCTGCGGCCTGCGCATCCATCGGCTACGCCTGGGGTGCCCGGCTGTCGCAGCGGATGCGAGCGGAGCACGTGATCTGCTGGGCGCTGGTGCTGTCGCTCCCGCTGGCCCTGCCCATCGCATGGGCCACCCGGCCGACGGTCGCTGTCACCAGCGGCGCCTGGTGGGGCTTCGGCTACGTCGCGGTGTTCTCCATGTGGCTGGGCTTCTTCGCCTGGTATCGGGGCCTGGCCACCGGCGGAACCGTGCGGGTCAGCCAGGTGCAGCTGGTCCAGCCCTTCATCAGCATCGCTTTCGCGGTACCGCTCCTGGGCGAGTCCCTCGACGCGGTCACCCTCGGCTTCGCGGCCGCCGTCGTGGCCACGGTCTTCGTGGGACGCAGGATGCCGGTGCGGCGCTGACTTCCACAGGAAACCCCGCCATGCCCGTCCGTTCCTTCAAGCAGGTCGACGTCTTCACTGCGCGCCCCTTCCTGGGCAACCCCCTGGCGGTCGTGCTGGACGGCCGGGGACTGTCCGTCGACGAGATGCAGCACTTTGCCGACTGGACGAATCTGTCGGAGGCGACCTTCCTGCTGCCGCCCCAGGATCCGCGTGCCGACTACCGGGTCCGGATCTTCGCCCCCGGGCGCGAGCTGCCCTTCGCAGGGCATCCGACGATCGGCAGCTGCCACGCCTGGCTGGAGGCCGGCGGCCGCCCTCGCCGGCCCGACGATGTCGTCCAGGAGTGCGCGGCCGGGCTGGTCCGGTTGCGGCGTGACGGCACGCGCCTCGCGTTCGCCGCGCCCCCGCTCCTGCGCAGCGGTCCGCTCGACGAGCCGGAGCTGCTCGCCGTCGCCTCAGGCCTCGGCATCGCGCCCCAGGAAATCGCCGGTCATGCCTGGTGCGACAACGGCCCGGGATGGCGCGCGCTGCTGCTGCAAAGCGCCGGACAGGTGCTGTCACTGCGGCCCGATGCCGCGCAGCTGGCCGGACGGTTCGTCGGCGTGGTGGGGCCACTCCCCCCGGGCGCGCCGGACGGCTGCGCCTTCGAGGTCCGGGCTTTCTTCCCGGGGGCAGGCGGATTCGCGGAGGACCCCGTCACCGGCAGCCTGAACGCGGCGCTCGGCCAGTGGCTCATCGGCGCCGGCCTGGCGCCGACCGCCTACATCGCGAGCCAGGGCTCCGCCATCGGCCGCGCCGGGCGCGTGCACGTGACGCAGGATGCCCAGGACCGGGCCACTGTCTGGGTCGGCGGGGACGCGATCACCTGCATCGACGGCTCGGTCCACCTCTAGCGATCGGCGGCTACACTGCCGTGCCCGCCCATTGCCTGTGACATGCCCGCCGACGACACGACCCCCGAATGGATGGTGATCTGCCTGTGCGCCGAGTGGTGCGGAACCTGCCGCGACTGGCGCCCGCAGCTCGCGCAGGCGGCGGCAGCGCATCCGCAGGCCCGCTTCGCCTGGGTCGACATCGAGGACCAGGCGGACGACGTCGGCGACCTCGACATCGAAACCTTTCCCACCCTGCTCATTGCGCAGCAGGGACGCGTGCGATTCCTGGGGCCGGTGCTCCCGCAGACCGGCCAGCTCGGTCGGCTGCTCGCGAGCCTGCGCGATGATCCGCGAGCCGGCACCGTCCCCGAAGGCGCCCAGGAACTGTTCGAACGGCTGAGCCTGGTCCCGCTCAAGCTCATCTAGGGAAGGCCCTGATGCAAGGCGCGTCCTGTTCGGGGC
>DAIMZU010000660.1:0-2208 GCA_036733845.1 Ramlibacter sp. | reverse complement strand
GCGCGATCTCGACCAGCATCGCGCTGACCAAGCCGGCCGGCACCGTGGCCGGCGGCCTGCTCACGCTCACCCAGCAGGCGGACGGCCTCATCACCGCCACCGGCGTGGCGACCTGGGCGCGGCTGGTCAACGGCAACGATCAGACCGCGATGGACATGGACTGCAGCGACGCCAGCGGCAGCGGCGACGTGAAGCTGGCCAGCACCACGCTCTACCTGGGCGGCGATGCGCGCCTGGTTTCGGCCATCCTGGGGTGATCCTTGCCGGCCGTCGACCTGCGCTTTGGCCAGCCTGCGCCCAACGATGCCGACCTGCTGTTCGGCGCGGACTTCGTCGCGCCCCGCAACGAGATCACCGTCCAGGCCGTGCTGCCGCCGCCGCTGGCGAACCTGCGCTGCATCCCGCCTGCGCGGCTCGATCTGCACGCAGCCCTGCCGGCGCCCACCGTGCTGGCCCTGCTGCGCCCGAGCCTGCCGCTCGTGCTGGGCGGGGCAACCGGCGCCGTCCTGCCCGGCGTGGTGCTCAGCGCCGGGCTGCATTACCTCTCGCGCACCCAGCGCCCGACCGTGGGGCGGATGACGCCTCGCTGGCAGATCGCCCGGCCGCGGGAGGAGGGCGCCGCCCAGGCGCAGCAGGATGGCAACGCCCGGCCGGCAGGCTGGGCCGCCCGCTGGCAGCAGGGTCGCGCACGGCCGCAGGGCATCGCGCACCGCCTGCCGCCCGTGCTCGGGGCTTTGCGCCGCGAGCAGCGCGCGCTGCACCAGGACGCCTCGCCGCTGCGCGTGGCGGGCGGCTTCGACCAGCAGGACGCCACGCGCTGCTCGGCCCTGCGTTGGGGCGCGTTCCAGAGCGCCTTGGCCGTCGTCGATGCCACGCACTTGCGCCACCAGGACGGCGACCGCCGCCAGCGCGCCAGGCTCTCGGTCGTCTGGCAGGGCAGCCGCACGCTCAGGCGCGGCCAGGGTTCGGACTTCCAGAGCGCGCGGGCGGCGCCGCGTGGCTGGCGTGGCCGGCATCAGGACGCCGGCCCGCCACCGCCGGGGATCAGCCTGTGGATCGTCCCCGGGCCGCCCGCGCCGCCGCCGTGCTACGCGCCCAGCCCGCATCTGCGCTTCGCCGCGCTGGCGCCGGCCGACGGCCACCTGATCTTCATCTGCGAACACCACCGGCCCGCCGACCGGCAGCCGGTGGTCGTGCCCATCCGGAGGCTGTACCTCGTGATCAACCACGTGACCCTGCACCGCGTGCCCGATGGCACCGAGGTGCCGGTGTTCAACCTGTCGCTGTCGCTCGATGCCGCGTCCTGGACCTGGGGCTTCGAGGCCGTGCTGCCGGCCAGTGCCGAGGCCTTGGTCGACCCTGCTGCCGCCTCCGGCCCGGTCGAACTGCTGGCCAGCGTCAACGGCAGCGACTTCCGCCTGCTGGCCGAGCGCATCGGCCGCGAGCGCAGCTTCGGCGAGGCCAGCATCCGCATTTCTGGCCGAGGGCGCAACGCCGTGCTGGCCGCGCCCTATGCGCCGGTGATGAGCTTCACCAACGCCGAGGGCCGCACCGCGCGGCAGTTGATGGACGACGTGCTCACGCGGGGCGGCATCCCGCTGGGCTGGAGCATCGATTGGGGCCTGACCGACTGGAACGTGCCGGCCGGCGCATTCGCCCACCAGGGCACCTGGATCGAGGCCCTGGCCGCCATCGCGGGGGCGGCGGGCGGCACCCTGCTGCCGCACCCGACCGCGCAGACCATCCGGGTTCGCCATCGCTACCCGGTCGCGCCCTGGGCGTGGGACACGGTCACGCCCGACGTCGTGCTGCCGGTCGATGCCGTGTCCCGCGAGTCGCTGCGCTGGATCGACAAGCCGGCCTACAACCGGGTGTTCGTGTCGGGCCAGGGGGTCGGCGTGCTCGGTCAGGTAACGCGCGCCGGAACCGCAGGCGACGTCCTGGCGCCGATGGTGGTGGACGCGCTGATCACCGAAGCCGCTGCAGCGCGCCAGCGCGGCCTTGCCGTGCTCGCCGACACCGGACGGCAGATCGAAGTCAGCCTGCGCCTGCCCGTGCTCGCCGAGACCGGCATCATCGAGCCGGGGGCCTTCGTCGAGTACCAGGACGGCAGCGTCACCCGGCTCGGCCTGGTGCGCACCACCCAGGTGCAGGCCGGCTTCCCCGAGGTCTGGCAGACGCTGGGGGTGCAGGCCTATGCATAACCTG
>DAIMZU010000659.1:0-2217 GCA_036733845.1 Ramlibacter sp. | reverse complement strand
CCCATTCGGTACGGACACAGGCCGGCCAGCAGTTGAAGTAGCCCTGCACTCGGACCGGAGGCAATCGCCGTCCGGTCGTGGCTGCATCCTCCAGACGCGCAGCCACGTCCTCGATGGTCCAAGGGGTACGACGGTCAGCCATGGCGTGGCCCTCCATAGAGGCGTTCGCCGATGCGACGCACCACCTCCCGTTCGATGAAGTCCAAGCGCTCGTCAGACGCGTTGACGACCAGGATGTGTTGGTCACGCCAGCCACGCTCCTTGATGGCATCCAGATCGGTGGCTTGGGGCTGCAGGCTTCCAAGTGGGCAGCGGTAGCGGGGTGTGGGAACTTTCATGTCACACCTCCTGGGTCTCAATGGCCCAGTGCAAGATCGCCAGAGCATCGGCCTCGTTGTCGTCAGCCGGAACATGACCAAGCCGGCGGGCGGCAGCGACCATGTCGTCCTTGCTCGCGTTGCCCTTGCCGGTGGCGTGCTTCTTGATCGTGCCGACCGGCACGCCCTGGTACGGGATCTGGTGGTGTTCGCACCAGGCGGTCAGGTGTGCCATGAACCCACCGTAGGCGTGAGCAGCATCAACACCAGCATGGCGTCGCACCTCTTCAAAGAACACCGCGTTCAATCCATCGGCCGACTGCTTGACCTCTGTGATCCAGCGCTTGAACCGCAGGTAACGCATGCCACCGCCCTCGAAGCGCTGCGGCCTGAAGGGCTCAGATCCACTGGTGATGCATCCATCACGGCCGAGCAGCGCCCAACCGGTCTGGGTTCCAAGGTCCAAGGCCAGGATTGAAGCGCCACCCACAGCGTGGGCAACACCGTCTCGACCGCCTGGACAACCTCCACGTAGGGCAGAGGGAACCGTGGTTCCCTCTCCTACGTAGTAGGAGGGGGAGTTTTCGCCAACTGGAAATGGGGGAGAAACCCAATAACGGCGCGGGTTTGCGCCAGTTGGCAAGTTGGCAACGCTGCCAACTTGCCAACTTGCCGACAACGCTGCAAGGTATTGATTTGAAACGGATTGAAGTTGGCAGACCTTTGCCAACTTGCCGAAGTTGGCAAAAATCGAGGGGAAGTTGGCAACGTTTTTGCCAACTTGTCGGTGCGTGTTCATGCGGGCTCCTGAAGGTTGTTGATGTCGTCTTGGTAAACCCACACATCGGGGTTCTCGACCGGCAAAGCGGCCCCCGATTGCGGGCATTTGTAATGGGTGGGTTGGACGGTGAACTCGCGCAGCGGCACCTCGCCGGTATCGGGATCGGGCTCACCGACGACCGTGCGCAGGACCATGGCTTCCACGCAGAGGTAGCCAAACTTGGTGCGGGCGGATAGCAGTCCGTAGTCCGAGGCGTTGCGGAAATACTTGATGTAGCCCTGCGTGGAAAGCGCTGACAACCGCTCACGGATCGTTCGCTCGCCACCCAGGCCCGCTTTCCCCTCGAACCCTTCAGCGAACTGGTTGGCCGTGTAACAGCGACCCTGAGCAGCCTCATCGAACAGGATTTGCAAGATCACATCGCGCTTGCGACGTCTCTCCGCATCGAGCCGTTGGCCGTATTCCTGCATGACCAGTCGCTCGTTGGCATCGACCTCCCGCCATTCGCCGCTGACCTTGTCGACGTGTTTGAGCGGGATGCCCGCACCGTTGCGCAGCTCAAAAATGAGCTGTCGGGTCGTGCGCGTCTCATCCGGCCGGAACAGCAGCATCCCGGTCGAGTAGTAGCCGCGCAGGCTGCCGGCGCCCGCCAGAGCCTGGAACGGGTCTTCCTCGAACTGCTTCTTGCCGAGTTTCTTGGTGTGGTGGGCCAGGATCACCCCGGCATCTGGGTTGACCGCCTGCCGAATCCGGTCAACACGCTGCGAGAGGAAGAACAGCATCGCGCCGTTGTCGTTTTCGCCACCGGCGTCGCCACCATCGAACACATTGCGGATGGGATCGATGGCGATGATGTCCGGAGGCTCGCCGCCAAACGCATTCGCAATGGCCGGAATGACCTGCGCGAGGCCAGCGTCGTCCAGCACGAGGCGCAGTTGGGGCGTGGCCACGAAGTTCGAGCGGGCATCCAAGAGCCGGCTGGCGGGGATGCGCACCTCTTTGACCCGCTCACGCAGGTAGTGGTACTGCACCTCGGCTTGCAGGTAGAACACGCGCAGGGGCCGTGGCGGACGCATGCCCAGAAAGGGGGCGCCAGCAGCCATATGGGTCAGCCACGCC
>DAIMZU010000658.1:0-2218 GCA_036733845.1 Ramlibacter sp. | reverse complement strand
CGCCACGGTCGACCATGAGGCACTGGTCATGTACATGGGCGGCAGTTCCGGCCAGTGCCGAGCGTATTGCTGGCTCGAGTTCCGGCCACGCCTGTGGCCATGCCTGGGAAACAGGCGCGCCCAGGACGCCCGGGTGCCTGGCGCCCAGCAATTCCGTGCAGGCATCGTTGTAGAGCACCCGCAATTCCGGCCCCCAGCACAGCCACATGGGCATCGGGGTGTTCATCATCAAGACAACGAGGGAATGCAGTTCCTTCGGCCAGTCATCGGGACGGCCGAGGCTCGCATGCAGCCCGCCCTCAGCAACGAGAGCCGCAAGCTGACTGCCAGGGGCATGGAAAGGTGGCGAACTCGGCTTCATGAGCTCCCGATGGTAGGGACCTGCACAGCTCTACCGCCGACCAATGCGTGCCACCACCGAGTAACACTCACGTAGTCGTGGCATTTTGCGCAGGCCTCTCTCCAGGAGTGGCCCCCTGCGGTCCATTGCGTCGCTGCCCGAAAGACGGTCAGCCGTCCTGGCCAGCTGATGCGGGCTGCAGCAGGCGAACCAGTTCGTCATCCTTCTGCGTCCACATGTCGCGCAGCCAATCCTGCACTTCGGCACGCAGCATCGGGTTTTCATCAGTCCCACCGCTGAAATGCGGCGGGATCTCGCGTTCACGCACGCGCACGCGCACCAGCGGCACGCGGCCACAAAGAAGCTGCCAGAAGGTGGGGACGCCGGCGGGGTAGGCAATCGTCACGTCCAGCAGCGCGCGGAAATGTCCGCCCAGTGCATCGAGCGTCATCGCCAATGCCCCGGCCTTGGGCTGCAGCAGGTGGCGGTAGGGCGAGCCCTGCGCCCGGTGCTTCGCGGGGGTGAAGCGGGTTCCTTCGGCGAAGTTCATCACGCTGGTGGGCACCAGCGCAAACTTCTCGCAGGCGCGCCGCGTGCTGTTCCGGTCCTGCAGACGAAGTGCAGGATTGCGCTGCAGCGCCTCCTTCCCGTGCCGCCGCATGAACGGAAAGTCCAGCGCCCACCAGGCCAGGCCGATCACCGGGACCCAGACCAGCTGCTGCTTCAGGAAGAACTTCAGCAGCGGTATGCGCCGGTTGAACACATGCTGCAGCACGAAGATGTCGACCCACGACTGGTGGTTGGCGCTCACGATGTACCAGCCGCCCGGGCGCAGGGACTCGACCCCCTGGACGTCGTAGATGAACGAGGGGCTTGGACCGGCCCAGACCGCATTGCAGGAGATCCAGGCCTTGGCGATGGCATTGAGCAGCGGGTCGACGCGACGCCTCACGGCAGGCAGCGGCAGCAGCAGCCTGACCAAGGCCAGGGCGAACAAGGGCGTACACCAGAAGAGGGTGTTGACAACGAGAAACAGCAGGGCAAGGCAGCCGCGCAGGAAGGAACGCATTTTTTATGGAAGACGCTGGCGTGAAAGGCTCGATCTTGCCGCACCCGGGGAACCGGAGCGGCTTGCGGGGGCGATGGTCTGGCTTCCCGGCAGTCAGGCCATGCTAAGTTCCCCCTCAGCATGAGTGCCGAAACACAGCCGATTCAGCTGGCTCTCCCGGATGGCGCGGTGTCCGCGCTACTGCAGGTGCCACCTTCCCCCCGCGCCGGCTTCGTGTTCGCGCACGGCGCGGGGGCAGGAATGGAACACCCGTTCATGGCGCAGGTGGCCGCTGGCCTGGTCGACCGCGGCGTGGCCGTCCTGCGCTACAACTTTCCCTTCATGGATCGAGGGTCCCGCCGACCCGATCCGCCAGGGGTTGCGCACGCGGCAGTCCGGGCCGCCGTCACCCAGGCCGCGGAGCGGCTCTCGGGAACGCCGCTCTTCGCGGGGGGCAAGTCGTTCGGTGGCCGAATGAGCTCACAGGCGCAGGCGGCCACGCCCATGCCCGGCGTGCGGGGCCTGGTCTTCCTCGGCTTTCCGCTCCATCCTGCCGGAAAGCCGTCAAAGGCTCGGGCGGACCATTTGCAGGACATCGACATTCCCATGCTTTTCCTCCAGGGCAGCCGCGACGCGCTCGCCGACCCGGACCTTGTCCGGCAGGTCGTCGCCGGAATCGGGACGCGGGCCACGCTACACATGGTGGACGGGATGGACCATGCCTTCCATGTCCTCGCGAGGAGCGGGCGCAGCGACAGTGCGGTGCTGGATGAGTGTCTCGACCGCATGGCGGACTGGATGACGGCGCTGGCCTGACGAACGCCCACGGG
>DAIMZU010000657.1:0-2225 GCA_036733845.1 Ramlibacter sp. | reverse complement strand
AGCAGGAAGTCGCCGGGGCCGAGGCGGACGTTGCGCGGCGGAGCGCCGGGCCCGGGTCCTGCGCGGAACAGACAGCTGTCGTCACCGCGCGCGTTCAGCGCTGAATGCGTGTACTCGTGCGGCCGCGAGGTGCGCCAGTGATAAAGCGGACGGACGAATTCCTGCGTCAGCGACAGCGAGAGCACCGCGTCCCGCAGCAGCTTGAAGCCGCGCGTGGGCGGGGCCATGAAGCGGGTACTCTTGCCGGCTTCGTCGATGATCTCGCGGGCGGCGCCGACGCGTTCGGCGCTGTAGTTGGCCAGCAGGCGCTCGCCCGCCAGGCCGCGCACGACCATGGCCAGGTGCCAGGCGACGGACTGGGCATCCTGGAAGGCGGTGTTGGCGCCGCGCACGCCGAAGATCGGCAGCAGGTGGGCCGCGTCGCCCGCAAAGAGCACGCGCCCGTGCACGTAATCCGGCAGCGTGAGCGTGCGGGCGGAATACACCGAGCACCAGTCCATCTCCCAGGCGATGCCCGCATGGCCCAGCATGGCCAGGGTTGCGTCGATGCGCGGTCGCAGGGACGCGGGCTCGAGCGCCGCCTCCGGCGTCTCCCCCGCGGGCAACTGGTAGTCCACGCGCCAGATCCCGCGCGGCTCGCGGTGCACGAGCACCGTGTTCCCCGGGTTCCACTCGGGGTCGAAGAAGGCCATGCGCTCGGTCGGCAGGGGCAGGTCGCAGCGGATGTCGGCGATCACGAAATAGCCCTCGTATGAGGCGCCCTCCATCTGCAGGCCCAGTGCCGTGCGCAGGCCCGAGCGGCCGCCGTCGCAGGCGATGACCCAGTCCGCCTCGAGCATGTACGCGCCCTCGGGCGTGTCCACCTCCAGCCGCGCATGGGCGGGGTGCTGCTCGATGCCCACGACCTTGTTGCCCCAGCGCAGGTCGACCAGCGGGTCCGCCTTGCAGGCGTCGAGCAGGTACTCCTCGAGGTACTGCTGCTGCAGGTTGGTCATGGGGAAGAAGCGTTCGTCCTCGTCGTGCGGCGCCTCCATGCGGAACACGCGCTGGCCGCGGTAGAACGAATTGCCGAAGCGCCAGGGCAGCCCCGCCTCGGCCACCCGATCCGCGACGCCGACGTCCTGCAGGATCTCCAGGCTGCGCCGCGTGAAGACGATGGCCCGGCTGCCCTGCGACACCTGCAGCTCGCTGGACAGGACCACGCTGGGCACCCCCAGGCGGGACAGCTTGAGTGCGGCCACCAGCCCGGCCGGGCCCGCGCCCACGATAGCCACCGGCTGGCGCTGCTGTGGCGGATGCTGCGAAGGCAGCCAGGGGGGGTGGACCTCGTACGCGTAGTAGATCGACGTGCGGGGCTCGGTCGTCGGATGGTGCATGGGGGCGGCAGGGTCCGGGACGGCGATGCGCTGCGGAGCGCTCTCGGTGAACAGGCGGGGAGTATCGCCCAAGTGGCGGGCGAAGCCGCCGTCACCGATGGGCCAGCCGCCGGCATGCGAGCCGCGGAAGAGTAGTCATCGGGACTCGACGCAGCGACGCCGCCGCGGGACGATGGCCTACAAACCGGCGGCGACTGTCCCCCTAGAGTGACCCCGCAAGGACACGCTTGCCACAGGAGGACACCGTGAGCACACCGACCGCCACCCACGCAAACCCCAGCGCATCGGCAACGAGCGACGTACAGGAGACGATTCGCCAGTACGGCCGCCAGGCGCGTGAGTACGCCGACCAGGCGCGCGAGTACGCGGTGCTCACGCGTGACCGCGTGCGCGAGAACCCGCTGCAGTCCGCAGCGATCGCGTTCGCCGCGGGCGTGCTCTACGACAAGCTGTTCAACAAGACCAGCGTGCACGTGGTCAAGATGCCCGTGCCGGTGATTCCGCCCGAAGTCGGGGCTTCGATCCAGGCGGGCGGCAGGAACGCGGGCCGGCTGCTGCGCGAACTCGGCGACTCCGGGCTGCACGCCGCGCGTCAGCTCGGCCACCTGGGAGCCACCGGCCTGACCAGCGCGCGCGCGGCCAGTGCGGATGCGCTGGGCCACGCCCGCGCCACCCTGCCCCACCAGGCGCGCTGGGCCAGCGCGCAGCTGCGGCACAAGTCCCACGAGTACGGGCATCTCGCGCGGGAGCAGATCGAGCAGCACCCGCTGGCCGGCGCCGGCGTGGCCCTGGGCCTCGGTGCCCTGCTGGTCGCAGCGCTCGCGTCCGGGCGGAACGACACCGCCACCT
>DAIMZU010000656.1:0-2229 GCA_036733845.1 Ramlibacter sp. | reverse complement strand
GATCAGGACCGCCGGGTCGTCCGCGGCAGTGTCCACGGGCTCGAAGCGCCTCGGCGCGCCGGGCGCCTCGGCCCCGAAGTCGATGTCGGCCTGCAGGGCCGCCGCGCCTGCGCCAACCAGCGTGCGCAGGGCCGGACACTGGCTTCGTACCGAGCGCAGCGCGCCGATGGTGCTTTCGTCGCACAGGGCCACCACGGCCTCGCTGTCGGCCAACCGGTAGTGCAGCGCCTCGGGGCCGAACAGCATGGACAGCGGCATGGCGATCGCCCCCATCTGCAGCACGGCCATGTAGGCCACCGCCGTCTCGAAGCGCTGGGGCATGACGATGGCCACCCGGTCGCCGGCCGACACGCCCAGGGAGGCGAGCAGGTGCGAGAGGCGGTCGGCCTGCGCCTGCAACTGCTCGTACGTGAGCACCGAGCGGCCGACCGGAACGCCGTGGGCGCGCACCGCAACGCGGCGACCCGCATCCGGCGCCGCGGCCCACCGCCCGCAGCAGGCCTGCGCGATGTTGAAGCGCGCGGGCACCTTCCAGCGGAACGCCGCGTGCAGGGCGGCGTGGTGGTCGCGAACCGGACTGCGGGGCATCGGGGGTCTCCTCTCGAATCCTTATGATCGGCCGAATGTATCAACCCCGGCGCGCCTCGCGCAGCGAGTTTCTCCCGATACGCAACCTCCGACAGCATGTACGGACCTGGGGCGAACCCCGCGCGGGCGAGCCCGTCCTGGTGCTCCTGCACGGCTGGATGGACGTTGCGGCATCATGGCAGTTCGTGGTCGACCAGCTCGCGCACGACCGCTTCATCGTCGCGCCCGACTGGCGGGGCTTCGGCCTGACCGAAGGCCCTGCCGTCGACCACTACGTCTTCGCGGACTACCTGGGTGACCTTGATGCCCTGCTCGACCACTACGCACCCGACGCGCCTGTCCAGCTCGTCGGGCACAGCATGGGCGGCAACGTCGCCATGATGTATGCCGGCGCCCGGCCGGCGCGCATCTCACGGCTTGTCAATCTCGAAGGTTTCGGCATGCCCGCCACGCGGCCGGAGCAGGCACCGTCGCGCTACGCGCGCTGGCTCGACCAGTTGCGCGACTACCGCGCCGGTGGCGTGGCGCTGCGCGACTATGCCAACCCTGGGGACGTGGCCGCCCGCCTGTTGCGCACCAATCCGCGCCTGGCTTCGGACAAGGCTGAGTGGCTTGCACGCCACTGGGCGCGTCCGGGTCCGGATGGCCGGTGGCGGATCCTGGGGGATGCAGCCCACAAGCTCGTCAGCGCATCGCTCTACCGCGTCGACGAGGCGCTCGCCTGCTTCCGGGCCATCACCGCACCCGTCCTGTGGGTCGAGGCCGCGGACAGCCGCCCGGAAGACTGGTGGAAGCAGTCCTACACGCGCGAGGAGGCGCATGCCCGGCTGGACGTGGTGCCGCACCTGGCCAAAGTCCGGATTCCCGAGGCGGGGCATATGCTTCACCACGATCAGCCAGCGCTGGTAGCCCAGCAGCTTGCGACTTTTTTCTCTAACTGAGGCTCAGCTCGACGTAGGAACGAAAAACAGGTTGCCGTAGGACGGGACCTACCCCTAAGCTGTCACTTCAGATTGCTGAGGTGACGACTTGACGCTCCGTTCCATGCTCCTGGCTTTTGCGGCCGCCAGCCTGCTGGCGCCCGGGGCCGCGCGTGCCGATGAGGATTTCGAGCACGGCCTTGCCACCATGTGGGAAGTGCTGTGGCACCAGAGCGGCACGCCCACCCGGGTGGTCCGCTGGGAAAACGACATCCGCCTGCGGCTGAGTGGCGTCGACGTCGAACGCCACCGCGAGATCATCCATACCGCGATGCGGGCGGTCACCCAGGAGGCGGGGGTCCGGCTCATCGATGTGACGGACCAGCCTGGCCAGAGCGCCAACCTCCATATCGAAATCACGCCTGACACCTCGCTCGAGGATGTGCAACCCTGCGTGACCGTGCTCGACTTCCGCAGCGAGACCCGCATCGACACCGCCCGCGTGCAGATGCGCAGCAAGGACGCCTGGCGCTGCGCCCACCATGAAGCCATGCACGTCATGGGGGTGCGCGGCCACCCGGCCGGCAAGACGGTGCTGAGCTACTTCCCGGTCAAGGTCGACGGCCTCATGCCGCTCGACCGCGTGATGCTGCGCGCCTGGTACTCGCCGCGCATGCGCGGCGGCATGACGCCCTTCGAGACGCTGCCCATCCTGGCCGAC
>DAIMZU010000655.1:0-2231 GCA_036733845.1 Ramlibacter sp. | reverse complement strand
GGGTTTAGCCATGGTGGGGCTCCTTTCGGTCGTGACGGTCGGCGGGGTTGCAGGTGCGGGTGATCGACATGCCGGTCACCATTCCTTGCTCGGTTCGCCGTAGCCCGGTGCGAGCACCAGGTTCGTGACGCCGTACAGCGCCTGGCGATTGCGCAGCCACAGGTGGTGTTCGCCGCCCTTGAGGCTGTGGTCTTCGGTGCAGTCCACGTTCCAGCGGCGCAGCAGATAACCGGCCATCGCCGCGCGGGCGCGAACCCTCAGCACACCGCCTTCCATGCCGTACTCGGCCTCGATGGTGTCGGGGTGCTGCACGTTGGCCGGATGCGGCACGAGCTCGAGCTCGGTGATCCGATTCCACTGGATGTCCTGATCGGGCCTTTCGTGGTCGGCCACGGCTCCGGCGACGATGCGGGCGTCGTCAAGGCGACCCAGCACGAAGTCGCGGAACTCCCCGCTACGCCGGTCGAAGGCGCGGACGTGCCAGCGCAGGCCGCTGTCGGCCAACGCGAACGGCACGATCTCGCGGGTTGTCAGCCCGCTGGACAGCGCGCGGTAGGCCACCTCAACGGCCGCGCCTTGATGGATGGCGCGCGTCAGGGCGGACAGGATCTCCAAATCGATCTTGCCCGGCAGGCTGGTGCCCTCCTGCGCCACCGTGTTCTTCCAGCGGATCGGCTCGCCGTCGCCGTAGCCCTGGGACAGCCAGGTCAGGACGCGCTCGGCAGGGAAGTCGAACAGGGGGCGGAACCAGGAGCCGCGGACGTACACCTTGCCCTTGGTGTCGTACTCCATGTTGCGCGGCGCCATCTCCTTGTACTGGGCGATGTCCCGCGTGGCCGCAGCGGCCTGGATGCCGAACCGCGTCACCAAGTCCTGCCGGCGGATCTCGCCGACGAACCGCAGGCGCAACTCGACGAACGCGAGCCGGTCGCGTTGCGCCTGGGTCATCTCCGAGAGTCGGTCGCTCGACATGTTCGTGTGCTAGTTTCCGTAGCTTTTGCGGAAGCATACGGATATCCAAAACGAACGTCAAGCAGTCGTAAAAAGCGCTGCTGTGCGTTGCAAAATGATTAGCACATGCAGCATGGACCAGCGGCGATCCGCTTGGGTGTCGCGTCAGGTCACGACTTGCCCCCCCTCGTTGCTCCCGTCACGCACTTCGCGTATACTTCGTCTCAGACGCTCCAGCCTTGCTGCGGGAGCTCTAATTCCGAGGCCCGTACGAAAGTGCGGGCTTTCGCGTTTCTGGGGGTCAGTATTCACTACATCGCGTACCTGGATGAGTTCGGCCACATCGGCCCTTTCGTGAGCCGGCAGCATCCGCAGCACAACACCAGCCCCGTCTTCGGGCTGGGTGGGTTTGTGCTGCCATCCAGCAAGGTCCGGGCTTTTGCGACCTGGTTCTACCAGCTGAAGTGCAATCTCCTTCAGTTCGAGATCGACCGCGATGGCATCCCAGCCTATCAGTGGGAGAAGAAGGGCGCTGCCCTCTACACCACGACGAACGTACTGAAGTACCGGGAGTTGCGCAACGCGACCTTCCGTCTGATGAACAGGATCGAGCGTGATGGCGGGATGGTCTTCTACGTCGGCCTTCAGAAGACGCACCCGCCCGAAACTCACAACCCGAAGAGCTTGTACCGGGCAGTGCTGCGCGAGTCCATCAAGCGCATCGATCAATTCTGCGATGCACGCGGGGCCCACTTTCAGATCATCCTGGATGAGCTAAAGAACCAGGATGACTTTCGAGGGCAGATCGTCTCTGAGGCGTCTATTCAGATGTTCGGCGAGGCACGCGCAACGATGATCGAGCCCCCGATCCAGGCCGAGAGCCATCTGTTCCAGACGCTTCAATGCGCCGACTGGTTGTGCGGGCTGATTGGCCGCGTCGGTTGTCACCAAGTGCTGCCCGACGCGTACGCTGATCTTGACTGGACGGCGAAGTACTTCATCCACCGACTCAATCGTGCTGCACCCAACAGCGGAATCCGTCGGGAGCGGCCTGCCCTTGGGGATGCAGCTCCCGTCGAGCAGCCGCCGGCATCTGATTGACTGGTAGCGTGCAGCGGGCGTCTGCGGGGAGCGTACGATTGCCTACGGAACGCTCGCTGATCTCAAGGTTTCCTCGCAAAGCCGCGACCGTTGTAGCGACAGGTTCTCTTTGCGCAAGCACTCCACCACCACCATTCAGCGCCCAACCCTCTGCGGTTGGGCGTTTTCATTTCCGGGTT
>DAIMZU010000654.1:0-2232 GCA_036733845.1 Ramlibacter sp. | reverse complement strand
CAATCGGTACAGGAGAGGCGGACGAACACCGGAAGATCCTTCGGAAACGCCTCGCGCACGGCCGCGGCCACTTCCATCGGCAGGCGGCAGCGGTTCTCCAGCGCACCACCGTAGCCGTCCTTGCGCTGGTTGGACAGGGGCGACAGGAACGAGTGCAGCAGGTAGCCGTGTCCCATGTGGCACTCGACCACCTGGAAGCCTGCGGCAGCAGCGCGTACGGCTGCTGCGGCGAAATCGTCCACCACTTTGCGCAGGTCGGCGCTACCCATCTCCCGCGGCGGCGGAAAGCCTTGGGCGTACGGGATGGGACTGGGTCCCAGCGGTGTCCAGCCGTGGGGCTGGTCATAGATCGGCTTATGGCCCAGCCAGGGTACGGCCGTGGAGCCCTTGCGGCCGGCATGCGCGATCTGGATGGCCGCCACGGCCCCTGCATCGCGGATGAACTTCGCGATCGGTCGCAGCGCATTCGTGTGGTCGTCCGACCAGATGCCCAGGTCCATGGGCGAGATGCGGCCCTCGCGCGAGACGGCGGAGGCTTCGGCCATGACCATGCCGGCGCCCCCAACGGCGCGGCTGCCCAGGTGCACCAGATGCCAGGGACCGGCGATACCTTCGTCCGTGGAATACATGCACATGGGCGAGACCGCCACGCGGTTGCGCAAGGTGACACTGCGCAACTGCAGTGGCGAAAATAGCACGGACATGGAGTCTCCTGCGGGGGTGGAAGATGCAGATGCCAGGGTGGCAGACCGGCACGGGTAGGGCAGTCGAAGTGCCGATGCGCCGCATGGCGCGCATGCGGTGTGGCCGCATGCGCGCCATGCGTTCGTCAGTCGAGCTGGATGTTCAGCGGCTTGATGATCTTTTCCCACACACGGGAGTGGCTCTCGATCAGGGCGCCGAATTCCTGCGGCCCCATCGTGGGCGCCGTGCCGCCATTCTCATCGAGCTTGGCACGGATCTCGGGCTGTTGCAGCACCTCGTTGGTCAGTCGGTTCAGCCGTTGAACCACCGCTGCGGGGGTGCCGGCGGGTGCCACCAGTCCATACCAGGAATACGCGACCATTTGCGGCAGTCCCGCCTCCACGAAGGTGGGAATATTCGGTGCGGCGGGGGAACGCGCATCGGCCGTCACCGCGATGCCCTTGAGGCTGCCGCTGCGAATGCGTGGCATCGAGGTTGGGATGGCGTCGAAGTACAACTGCACATGCCCTGCCAGCAGGTCGGTGCTGGCCGGGCCCGAGCCCTTGTACGGGATGTCCCGGATGTCGACCCCCGCCGCTGAACGCAGCATCTCCGACACCAGCTGGGTCGACGCCCCCACCCCGAGCGTGGCCATGTTCAGCGTGCCCGGCTTGGCCTTGGCCAGCGCGACCAGTTCGGGCACGGTGTTGGCCGGCACGGACGGATGCGCCACAAGGATGAAGGGTGTCAGGCCGGCGAGCGCCACGGGCGTAAAGTCGGCCGTCTTGTACGGCAGCTTCTTGAACATGTACGGGTTGGTGGACAGTGTGGTGGTCACCGCCATCAACATCGTGTGGCCGTCCGCCGGCGCCTTGGCAACCATCTCCGCGCCGAGGATGGTGGAGGCGCCCGGTCGGTTCTCGACGACCACAGGCTGCCCCAGCTTCGGCGAGAGGCCCTGGGCCACCAGCCTCGCCACGATATCGGTGAAGCCGCCCGGTGCGTAGGGAACGATGATGCGCACGGGCCGGTTGGGAAAGTTGCCCGCGTCCTGGGCGACGGCTGGCTGGAGGAGGCTGGCCGTGGCCATGCCCAGCCCCGCGAGAAGTGCAGTGAGTTTCATGGGGAGCCCTTCGAGGTGTGGGTGGGGTTGGAAGTGGACGAAGCGAGCGGATCGCCGGACGATGATGCTGACGGGAGCTCGAACTCGTGGTCCTCCACGAGAAAGGTGGTGGAGAAACCGACAAAGTTGCGGCCGTCCTCGCGTTGCAGTCGGCCACCTTCCGAATCGAAGAACCGGCGCTCGTCCTCGAGGCTGTCGAACCAGAGCTCGGCGATGCCGTCGGGGCGCAGGACATTGGTACGGGAGCGGGATTCGACCACGTGGTGCTGGACGTATCGGCGCAGGCCGGGCGTGCCGGCGGCCAGCGGTCCGTGCACTTCGCGCCAATGCTTGCGGAACGCCTCGACGGACATGCCGTCGAGGCGGTAGATCAAGGTGATCCGCTTGATCATGCCCGGCCCTTACTCGAGTTTGAGGTTCAGGGG
>DAIMZU010000653.1:0-2235 GCA_036733845.1 Ramlibacter sp. | reverse complement strand
CACCACGCGCGGACGGCCCTCGGTGAGCGTCCCCGTCTTGTCCACTACCAGGGTGTCGACCTTCTCCATGTGCTCCAGCGCCTCCGCGTCACGGATCAGCACGCCGTGCTGCGCTCCCTTGCCGACGCCGACCATGATGGACATGGGCGTGGCCAGGCCCAGCGCGCAGGGGCAGGCGATGATCAGCACCGCCACGGAGGTGATGAGTGCATAGGAGAGTGCGGGCGCGGGCCCGACGGCCCACCAGATGCCGAACGTGAACAGCGCCACGACGATCACCACGGGCACGAACCAGCCGGCGACCTGGTCGGCCATGCGCTGGATGGGCGCCCGGCTGCGTTGGGCAGCCGCGACCATGTGGACGATCTGCGAGAGCAGCGTGTCCGCGCCCACCTTCTCAGCGCGCATGACGAAGCCGCCGGTCTGGTTCAGCGTGCCGGCGGTGACAGCATCGCCGGGCGTCTTGGCCACCGGCATGGGCTCGCCGGTCACCATGGATTCGTCCACCGTCCCCTTGCCCTCGACCAGTCGACCGTCCACCGGCACCTTCTCCCCGGGGCGCACGCGCAGCAGGTCACCCACCTGCAGGGTATCGATCTGCACCACGGTGTCGTCGCCCTGCGGGCTGACCTTGACGGCGGTCTTGGGCGCCAGGTCCAGCAGCGCGCGGATGGCGCCGGAGGTCTTCTCCCGCGCCCGCAATTCCAGCACCTGGCCCAGGAGCACCAGGACGGTGATGACCGCGCCCGCCTCGAAGTAGACCGCCACCGCGCCACCCTGGCCGCGCAGTTCGGCGGGGAACAGGGCTGGCGCGAGCGTGGCGACCATGCTGTAGACCCATGCCGCACCGGTGCCCAGCGCAATGAGGGTGAACATGTTGAGGTTGCGCGTGCGCACGGACGCCGCGGCGCGCACGAAAAAGGGCCAGCCGGCCCACAGCACCACCGGTGTTCCCAGCAGCATCTGGATCCAGTTGGAGGTCTGGGCGGGGACGTAGTGGGCCAGGCCCGTGAGGTGCGCCCCCATCTCCAGGGCCACCACAGGCAACGCCAGTGCCAGGCCGATCCAGAACCGGCGCGTCATGTCTCGCAACTCGGGGCTGCTTCCTGTCTCGCCGGTGGCGATGACGGGCTCCAGCGCCATGCCGCAGATCGGGCAGTTGCCCGGGCCCATCTGCCGCACCTGGGGGTGCATGGGGCAGGTGTACTCGACCTGCTTGCCATCCGCGGCTGGCGAGTTCGACGTGGCGGCAGGCGCCGCAGCATGGTGGTGCCCTGCGTGCCCCGGCTGCGCCTGCCCGGCGGGGCCAGTGTCGTGCGCATGAGCATGGCGCTCATGCGCGTGGCCATCATGTCGCTGGCCTGGGCCTGAGGGTGGATGTTGCACAGCGCTCTCCGTTTCGGTGTTCTTCATGGCACGCCCACATCAATTGAAGCCTCTTCGTGTCGACAACGCGAGTGGATACTTGAAGATAAACCTTCCCACGGTGGGAGAGTCAAGCGATCGGGTGAACCTGGTGTCTGCCCCCCGACCTCAGGTGCGCTCTGCGGCCCCCGCAGCGGCACTGCGCCGGCTCAGCCGGTCCGGCGCCAGGTCGTGAAGGTCAGCTCGCAGCCCGCCGCGCTGCGAGAGCTGCGCTGTTGCGAAGCTTCCCATCCGTGGCCCAGCTCGGGCGCGAAGGCATCGCCGTCGAAGTCCTGCGCGATCTCGGTCACCTCGGCGACGCTCGCCCGCGGCAGCGCCAGGCGGTACAACTCGGCCCCACCGATCACCCAGGCGCGCGGGGCGTCCGAGGCCAGCCTGATGGCTTCTTCCAGGGAGCCGGCGCGCTCGGCACCGGGGGCCTGCCACGCGACCTGGCGCGTCACCACGATGTTGCGGCGTCCCGGAAGGGGCCGGAAGCGCGCAGGCAGGGAGTCCCAGGTCTTGCGGCCCATGATGACCGGGCAGCCTTGCGTGACGGACTTGAAGTGCGCGAGGTCTTCGGGCAGGTGCCAGGGCAGTCCGCCGTCCTTGCCGATGACGCCGTTGCGCGAGCGCGCGAAGATCAGCCCCAGTTCCATCAGACCGCCACGGGCGCCTTGATCGGTCCGTGGCACTGGTAGTCCAGCACCTCGAAGTCCTCGTACGCGTAGTCGAAGATCGTGGGCGGCCGGCGACGGATGTTCAGCACCGGATACGGGTAGGGCGCGCGCGACAGCTGCAGTTCCACCTGCTCGTGGTGGTTGCTGTAGA
>DAIMZU010000652.1:0-2241 GCA_036733845.1 Ramlibacter sp. | reverse complement strand
CAAAATGCGCGCCTCTTTCGAGACGGCTACGTAGCTCAGTTGGTTAGAGCACGGCATTCATAATGCTGGGGTCGCAGGTTCAAGTCCCGCCGTAGCCACCATTCAAGAACAAAAAAGCCCGGCATTGCCGGGCTTTTTTGTGCCTGTGGGACCACTCACTCGTCGTCGAGCACGCACTCGGCCGCTTCCGGGTTGTAGCGGCAGCGCACGCGCTTCAAGAGGCGCAGCATGTCGCGGTCGTAGTGCCCCTCCTGAGCCAGGCGCACACGCGCCTCGCGCATCATGTCCATGTAGCCCGGCACCTCGAGGCGCGGCACCTGCGACCAGAACTGGGCCGGAATCTCCTCCTCCGAACGCTTGATCATCTCGAAGGCGCGATCGAGCATGCGCACCGAGAAATCGCGCATCTTCTGGCCGTCACCCGGACGGAAACGCTCGTGACGGATGACCACGATGCCGTTGATGTTCATGAACGGGAAATTGACGATCGCGCCCTTCTTTCCGATACCGCGGTACAGCTCGAGCGGGCGGAAGGCCACGGCCGGCGAGGCGATGATGTCGACCTGGCCGTTGTTGAACTTGCCGGCGAAATTGGTGATGTCGGCCGACACCGGCTGGCCGCCGATCTGCTTCACCAGGCTGGCCTGGGTCACGTCCCAGTCGAACACTGCAATGCGCTTGCCGGCTGCCTTGGCCAGCGTGTTGATGTTGCGGTCGTTCACCACCGGGTAGACGGCGCCGAGCGGAATCAGGCCCACCACCTCGTACTGGCCACTGACCATGCGTGAACCGCTTTTCGGGTTCATCAGCAGCTCGATCACCGCGCGCGCATGCGCATAGGTCGGCACCGCGCCCAGTGCATCCAGGCTGCCCACATACTTGTTGAGCTGGCGGCCACGCAGGTTGGTCATCATCACCGCGTCGCACTGCCCGGCCTTGAAGTCTTCCAGTGCCACGCGCTCGTCGGTATAGGGACGCAGCACGAGGTTGATGCCGGCCTTGCGCGCCTCCAGCACATAATCCTGGGCCAGGCTGTAAACATCGCCGGTCGCGCCCATGAGATCGAAAATGCAGGCCACCTGCGCCTGTGCACTGCCGGCAACCAGCATCAGTGACGCCAGCAGCGAACGCAGTCCGCCGGATAGTCTTGTTGTCATGCCAAACCTCGCGGGAACAGGGCCGGACCTCCCGTCCGCCCCCACCCTCATTCGTCTTTCAGCGCGCACTCCGCCGCCGTCGGGTCAAACTTGCAACGCACCCGCTTGAGCAGGGCCATGGTGCGCCGGTCATAAATGCCTTCGCGCATCAGCTGCAGGCGCGCCTCGCGCATCAGCTTGGTGTAGTTGGTCTTGTCGGCTTCGGTGAGCTCCAGCCAGTACTTGGCGTCGATGTCGGCTTCGGAGGCGGCAATGATCTTGAACGCGCGATCAAGCTGTGTGCCGATGTAGTCGCGGCAGCGCTGGCCAAATCCTTCCGGAAACTTTTCGTGCCGTATCATCAGGTTGGCCGTGATCTGCGCGAGCGGAAAACGGTATACCGCGCCGCGCGTGCCCAGGCCCTTGTAGAGCTCCAGCGGCTTGAAGGCGATGGCCGGCGAGGCAATGATGTCGACCTGGCCGTTGTTGAACTTGCCGGCGAAATTGGTGATGTCCGAGGCCACCGGCTGCGCACCCAGCTGCTGCACCATCTTCGCCTGCGACTTGTCCCACTCCAGCACCGCGACCTTCTTGCCGGCCGCCTTTTCGATGGAGTTGATGCTGCGGTCGTTCACAAACACATAGGCCGCGCCGAGCGGCACGATACCCGCCACTTCATAGGGGCCGCTGACCATCAGCGAGGCCGCCTTGGGCGACGTCAGCTGCTCGATGACGGCGCGCATGTGGCGGTAATCGGGAATCGAGCCCACCGAATCGATGCTGCCGGTGAAGGTGTTGAACTGTCGGCCGCGCAGGCCGGTGATGATGACACCGTCACACTGGCCGGCCTTGAAGTCCTCGGCCGCCACGCGCTCGTCGGTATAGGCCTTGAGCTCAAGGTTGGCGCCCCACTTGGCAGCCACCAGCTGGAAGTCGCGCATCAGGCTGAAGGCTTCGCCCTGTGTACCCACCGGATCGAAGACACAGATCTTCTGTACCGGCGCCGCCTGCACCAGCACCGACAGCATGCTGCCCAGCACCATGCCCCCCGCCTGCCACCACTTCATCACACACTGCCTCCGGACGCTTGCTGCCAGCACAAAAC
>DAIMZU010000651.1:0-2242 GCA_036733845.1 Ramlibacter sp. | reverse complement strand
GGTGCGCACGACCTGGTAGGGGCGCACGAGGTAGGCCACGGTGCCGAAGCCGCTCCACACATGCACGAGGCGGGTGAAGGGGAACACCACGAACAGGCTCATGCCCAGGAACATGTGCAGCTTGAACACCCAGCCGGCATCGGCCAGCAGTTCGACCGCGCCGCTGCGGAAGGTGACGATGCGCTGCGACCACTCGGCCAGGTTCATCATCATGCCGCCGTCCAGGTGCTGCGCGGACAGCGGGATCGTCGCCAGTCCCAGCACCACCTGCAGCCAGAGAAGAACCAGCAGCAGGATGTCGCTGCGGCGCGAATTGACGCGGATGCGCGGGTCGGCCAGGCGCCGGTGCAGCAGCAGGCTCAGGCCGATGAAGGCCAGCACACCGGCCGTCCCGCCCGAGACCATCGCCATCATCTGCTTGCTGCCGGCGCTCATGAAGGGCTCGTACACGAAGTGGGGCGTCAGCATGCCCACGGTGTGGCCGAAGAACAGGAACAGCACGCCGACGTGGAACAGGTTGCTGCCCCAGCGCAGCTGACCGGCCCGCAGAAGCTGCGACGAATCGGTCTTCCAGCTGTACTGGTCCCGGTCGAAGCGGATCAGGCTGCCGAGGAGGAAGATGGTCAGGGCGATATAGGGATAGGTACCGAAGATGAAGTGGTCGAGGTAGGTCATGACCGGACTCCTTGCTGCGAAACGGGGGAAGAGGTGCGCCGCACGATCTGGATCGGCTGCGGCTGGCCGGGTGCGGCCTGGCCGCGGGTGCTGCAGCCGCCGAACACTTCCGGCTCGGCCCAGCTCACGTCCAGGGGTTCGTCAGGCGTGATGGACACGGCCTCGGCCTTGTGGCCGGCCAGCTCCAGCACCGCCGCCAGCAGCACCGCGTAGGCGCTGTCGCGCTGGCGCAGCGCGCTGAAGATGGCCTTGAGGATGTGCGCGGTCTCGCCCAGGAACTCCCGCGCAGTGGCGGGCGGCTGGGTCGAGGCGAACTCGAGCGCCACGCACAGGTGGTCGGGCAGTTCGCGCGCCGCATCCAGGTAGTAGCCCGCGGACTCGTACGTGCGGTGCAGGTCGATCATGGCCGGGCCACGGTCGCGGCTGTCGCCGTGCACATGCTCGAACAGGTGCAGGCAGGTGCCGCGGCCGCGGTCGAACAGGTCGACATAGCGCGCCTCGAGCTCGATCGGGTCGGTGCAGGCCATCGCCTCGGTGAAGGCGTGGATCTCGGCCCGGCGCGCGGCGGGCAGCGCGCCCTCCGCGTCGATGGCAGCAGCCAGCGCCGGCAGCCGCTCGCGCAGGTTGTCGTCCGGATAGGCGAGCAGCATCGCCAGCGCTCGCAGGGTGTAGGTCATCTTTTTCATGTGTTCCTCACACCGTCGGCTGGATGGGGATGGTGCGGCGCTTGGTGCCGCCGAACAGGCTGGCTTCGGACGTTTGTCCTTCGGAGCAGCCGTTGCCGAACGAGAAGCCGCAGCCGCCCTTCATGTCGAAGGTGTCTTCCGCGTACTCGCGATGCGTGCTCGGGATCACGAAGCGGTCCTCGTAGTTGGCGATGGCCATCACGTGGTACATGTCCTCGACCTGTTCCGGGGTGAGCCCGGCCTGCTTCAGCACGGCGAGGTTCTCCTGGCCGTCCACGTGCTTGCCGCGCTGGTACGCGCGCATGGCCAGCATGCGCTCCAGGGCACGCACCACCGGGCCGGTCACGCCGGCAGTCAGCAGGTTGGCCAGGTACTGCACGGGAATCCGCATCTGCGAGACATCGGGAATCTCGCCATTCATGCCGACATGGCCCGCGTTCACGGCGCCGGTGATCGGCGACAGCGGCGGCACATACCAGACCATGGGCAGCGTGCGGTACTCGGGGTGCAGGGGCAGCGCGATCTTCCAGTCCATCGCCATCTTCCACACCGGGCTCTTCCGGGCAGACTCCAGCCAGGCTTCCGGAATGCCGTCCTTGCGGGCCTGCTCGATCACCTTCGGATCGTTCGGGTCCAGGAAGATGCCCAGTTGGGCCTCGTACAGGTCGCCATCGTTGGGCACGCTCGCGGCCTCGCCGATGCGGTCCGCGTCATAGAGCACCACGCCGAGGTAGCGGATGCGGCCGACGCAGGTTTCCGAGCACACGGTCGGCTGGCCGGCCTCGATGCGGGGGTAGCAGAAGGTGCACTTCTCGGCCTTGCCGCTCTGCCAGTTGTAGTAGATCTTCTTGTACGGGCAGCCCGAGACGCACATGCGCCAG
>DAIMZU010000650.1:0-2247 GCA_036733845.1 Ramlibacter sp. | reverse complement strand
CCACCACCACCGCCGCCGCCACCGCCGCCACCGGCACCTGCACCCTGCAGTGCGGTGAGCACTTCATTGAACTTGGTGTCGATTTCCTGGCCCACCAGCACCACGGTTGCGATCACGGCCACCGCGATGAGAGCGACCAGGATGGCGTATTCGACCATCGTGGCACCGGACTCATCTTTGAGGAACCGCAGCATCAGGGTTTTCATCAAGCATCTCCTTTGTGAAAGCAAACTGCCGCACTTGCGCAGAGACAACGGCATCAATGCTGGCTGCAGGGCAACTGCGGCGCCGCAAACCGACTGCGCAAAATCAGCATAGCAAGCGTTTTCAAACGCGCCACAGATTCGCAACAAGAGTGAACGCTTTGCTGATGCACATCAAAAGGAAGACCCGCAGCAGGACGCCGCGAGAAAAAAATCACTGCTGCATGACTTGCAGCAAGGCAAGCAGTGCCGCGAACTTTGCGTCGAGGTCCTGACCGATGAACGCCACGGTGACGATGACCGCCACCGCAATCAGCGATGCGAGGATGGCGTACTCGGCGGCGGTAGCCGCCTTGTCCTCGCACCAGAATCGCGCCAGCACCCGACGCACTGCACCAGCCATGAACACCCCCTCGCTCCCGGCGACTTGCTTCATCACCTTGGCCCGCCCCGGGCACTTTCGCCAGTCGCTGCGACAGCCGGCATCCCCCCCGCCTGCGGGGGGCGGCTATGCCCGGGCGGGACGTTATCGGGTATCCTGCGGGCCTTGATGAACACTGGAGCCCCGCCCCCTGCGGGCGGGCGGACACCGATGAGCTGGCTGGATGAAGTGCACTGGGACGAGAACGGGCTGATCCCCGCCATTGCCCAGGACTGGCAGACCGGGCGCGTGCTGATGCTGGCCTGGATGAACCGCGAGGCGCTGGCACTGACCGCGCAGGAAGGCCGCGGCATCTACTGGTCACGCTCGCGCGGCCGGCTCTGGCGCAAGGGCGAGGAGTCCGGCCACATCCAGCGCCTGCACGAGCTGCGCCTCGACTGCGACGAGGACGTGGTCATCCTCAAGGTGGAGCAGGTCGGCGGCATTGCCTGCCATACCGGTCGCGAATCCTGCTTCTATCGGCGTTACGAGGACGGGCAGTGGGTGACGGTTGATGCCGTGCTCAAGGACCCGGACGCCATCTACCCCTCCCACGACCACCGCCACGAATGAACACCACCATGCACCAGGACGTACTGGCCGAGCTGGCCCGGGTCATCGAGAGCCGCAAGGGCGCCGCCGCCGACACCTCCTATGTCGCCAGCCTGCACCACAAGGGCCTGAACAAGATTCTGGAAAAAGTGGGCGAGGAATGCACCGAAACCCTGATCGCCGCCAAGGACGCCGCGGTCAGCGGACAGACGGACGACCTCGTCTATGAAACCGCCGACCTCTGGTTTCACACGCTGGTCATGCTGTCACACTTCAATCTGGCGCCCGATGCGGTGCTGGCCGAGCTGGCCCGCCGCTTCAACGTCTCCGGCCTGGCCGAAAAGGCCGCGCGCACCGCTCCCCCCACCCCGGACACCCCTCTGGAGTAACTCCCATGCTTGGCAATGTTTCCCTGGTCCAGATCCTCATCATCCTGGTCATCGTCGTGCTGGTCTTCGGCACCGGCAAGCTGAAGAACGCCGGCAAGGACCTGGGCGGCTTCTTCAAGGGCTTCAAGGACGGCCTCAAGGACGGCGACAAGCCGGCCGACACCCCTGCCGCCCCGCCCGCCCAGCTGACGCAGCAGGACACCAGCACGCAGGCCGACAGCGTCGAGAAGAAAGACAAAGTCTGAGTACCACACCATGTTCGATGTCGGGTTCAGCGAGCTTCTGCTGCTGGCGGTGGTGGCGCTGGTCGTGATCGGCCCCGAGCGCCTGCCGCATGCCGCGCGCGTGGCCGGCGCCTGGGTCGGCAAGATCAAGCGCACGCTGGGCAACATGCAGGCCGAGATCGAGCGCGAAGTCTCGGCGCAGGAAATGCGCGAGCGCCTGGAAAAGGAAATTGCGCTGGTCCGCGAGCAGGACGCCCTCTCGGGCGTGGCTGATGAGCCGCTGGCGGTGATCCGCCAGGGTCTGGACGATGCACGCCAGGCGATGTCGGCCGTCGAGACCGGCCAGCCGGTGTCGCCACCCGCACCCAGCATCCTGCCACCCGCCACGGGAAGCGAGCCCGCGGGCGAGCCGGCAGCGCCGGTCGCCGCCGCAGAGCGGCCTGCCCCGGCGACAGCGG
>DAIMZU010000649.1:0-2258 GCA_036733845.1 Ramlibacter sp. | reverse complement strand
ATGGCTTCCTCTTCTCAAGTGTAGAAGCCTCCGAGAAAGCCGGCGCGGTTCAGTCTTCCGTAACCTTCTTGACCGTGATCGTCACCGTTTCCATCCTGAGACTCCCATGTTGCCGATAACGCCTGCCGTTATCCCGTTATTCCGTTATCCCTTCAGGCGTGCACAACGCCATCCTTATCGGCGACCGTCATGCGCATCCGCGCATATCCGTTCTTGCGGGACAGCTGCTGCTCTCTCGCGCACTGTTCCCGCAGCTTGAGCACTTCGGCCCAAGTCGGAAACTGCACGCCAAAATCGAGTTGCTCCAGCAGCTTGGCGATGCGTTCCGCGGGGTACGCGGGGCCTTCGTCGCCTTCCATGTAGGATTCTTCGAGCTCGGTGCCCGTGGAGTGGCCCAGGTACCTCTGGATGTCCTCCAGCTGCATGCCCAGGCGATCCAGGTGCTGTGCGCAGGTGGCCCTGAGGCTGTGACCTACCTTCCTGCGTTTCTGCCAGACGCCGGCGGTCTTTAGCAGCTCCAGCGTGTGTTCGGATGGTTTACGGCCGTAGCCAGACTTCGCCTCCCACTTCAAGCCGAAGAACAGCGGTCCGGGAACCTTGCCGACCAATTCCCTGCGGTGTTGCACGAAATCCAGGAACCCCATCTTGATCAGCTGCGGCGCGACGGGAATGACACGCCGCGATGCGGTGTTCTTCAAGCGGCGGTACTCCTCCTCCGTCCGTGCTTTGCTCAAGGCCCCGCCCGTATGGGCTTCGTTATCTTCGTCTTCAGGCGAATCGTCCACGAATGAGATGCATGGGACGCCGCAGATGTAGATGATGTCGCTCGTGAGCAGCTGGGCGATTTCGCTGACACGCGCCGCGCTGTAGATGCGAAGGGGATCGATCCAGTGCTTCCAGTCGCATTCAATCGCTCCCTGGAGGTATGCCTCGGATACATACGTCCTGCGCATCTCCTCTCGCGTCAGGCCGACGGCACCTGCCTTGCCCTTCTTGAATTTCTTCTTGGCCTTGCTCACGCGCGCATCTGCGTCCTTCAGCTGAATCGTGAATTCGTCGAGCAATGCCTCGTTGATCCAGCCCTTCTTTTTAAGGAACCGCACGCACGGAAGCGCGTGCCGAAGCTTCTTCGCGACGTTCTCGGTGCTCTGCGGCCTGGCGCGCTCTGCGATCGCCCGCCGAATCACCTCTTTGGCTTCGATGCCGTCATTGCGCTTGCCTTGGCGTTGCGGCATGAGCTTCATCTGTTCGTGAAGCTGCACGAAATGCCGTCGCGTCAGGTCCGCCAAGCGGATGTCGAGCTTCGACGGCGTGATCGTGCCGTCTTCCTGGGCAACATCGCGGCGGGTGTCGCCGAGCAGTTCGACGAATTGGCGAAAGCTCGGCTCATAGGAGTAGATCCAGGTGGTGTCCGAGAAGGTCACTCCGCCCTCCGCGCGCCAGCGCAGGATGGCTTCGCTGAGCCACTCGGGCTTGTCACTGTGATCTGCGCTGGGCTCTGGTGACTGGGCGCCAGTATCTGACGTCCCCGTTGATTCCTGATCGACATGATCAGAGCGCGTCTCGGGCGCAATGGTCGTAGTCTGTTCGACAGCTGCCGGCTCGGGCGGCAGCTGGGTGGCCCTGTTCGCCGCTGGAGCAGCAAACTGCTCGATCACGCGCGTGTAGAGCCGGATGGTTTCGAGCTGCGCCCCGGGGTAGAGCTCCATGCTCACGGCCCCGTCGACCCACTCGATCCGAAACCCCTGTTTGGGCTGCCCCTGCGCTGCCCCGTTTGTTCCCAGCATGGCATCACCTTTCTGTTCCAAGCTGGTTACCAATTCTCGGCACATTTCGCGCGCACTTCGCAAGGCCTGGCATCGATCGGACGTTTTTGTTGAGCGCCGCAGCTCGCCTGGCAGTTCGGGGTGAAGTGCGCGCACGTGCGCCGGAATCACGAGCCGCATGTGGTATACGCCCGCGGGCGTGCGCGTGAGATGGCTGGCGGCGGAGCGCGGACGCCATGGGCGAGCAGCGCCTGGCGTCGCGGCTTGAGGCGCCTGGATCGCGGGATCAGCAGCAGCTTCGGAGTTGGACATGCCTGTCCAAGAAGCGAGCGAAGTTGGAGTCACGGCAGGTCCTTTCTTGGACGAACTTGGATGACGTTCGTCGAAGTGGCTGCCGGAAAAAGAAAAAGGCCTTGTAGAACAAGGCCTTAGGAACATTGTGGTGGAGAGGAGGAGGATCGAACTCCCGACCTTCGCATTGCGAACGCGACG
>DAIMZU010000648.1:0-2274 GCA_036733845.1 Ramlibacter sp. | reverse complement strand
GTGTCGGCCAGCACGGCTACGCCACGCTGCCGCGCGGCGGCGGCCTCGGTGATCAGCGGGTCGACGACCATCGGTGCCAGCACTTCTCCGGCAGTCCCGGCCCGGGTCACCTGCCCGAGCACGCCTACGTCCTGCCCGGAAACGAACACGCGGTTATACGCAGGCTTTTCCAACCAGCGCAGCGACTCGCGGGCGACAGAATCGACGGGCAACACGAAGTCGGGCGTGACCGTACTCCATTCCCAAGGCGCGACCGGGTAGCGGTGACGCACGCGGATGCTCTGGGCCGAGGGATGCGGAATCAAGTAGCCACCTGCAGCACCGGCAATGGCGGTCAGTGCGTCGATCCACGACCCCTGCTGCGCGAACGCACCGGCTGGCACGTTCCAGTCCGTCAGGCCCCAATCGACCGCCCAGCCCAGCGGGATGCCATTGACCGTGAGCACATCGTCCATCAACTGCCGAGCAGTGCGGCCTTCGGTATTCGAGAACGTCATCACCGGCGCGTAGGGCGCGGCCAGAACGGCGTTGCGCCCCCGTCCGGAGATGCGGATGCTGGCGTCACCAAAGATGCGCTCGCGGCTGATGCTTTCGGCCAGCACGCGAAACGGGGTGCCGTTGACGCTGGCCACGAGTTCGACGGGCCCGGAAGCGCTGCCCGCGACCAGCGCCTCGGCTTTCGCAGGCAGCACCGCATCGAAGCCCCACGCCCAGGACGATGCATCGAGCGACAGCGAAAGGTTGAACACCGGCACCGGCGCGCCATCGGACACGCGGTACAGGGTCACGTTGTTGATCACGAAATAGACCCTCCGAACAGGAACGACCACCGGCTCCCCATCGGGAGGCGGTGGGTTGATGTGGTTTTCACAGACGAACAGCAAGTGGCTGTCCGCTGGGGCCAAAGCGGCGAACAGCAGATGCGCGCTCGGCGTGTAGCAAGGTATCGGCGCTGGCGGTTGTGGAACCACCCAGACGCTGATCCCCAGCGGTGGCGGCACGGCGTCCTGATACCGGACACTCCAGCCCTTGAGTGACGGGCTGGCAATCTGAAAATCACTCCCCTGGCGCTCGGTGAGCAGACGCGCGATTTGCCAAAAGCTCACCCGCCCCGCGCGTTTGGTGCGGTCGCCGTCCTGATGCCGAAATCGCGTGGTGTCCCGCAACGGGCCTGCGTTCTGGAACAGACCTTGTCGGGTCGCCGCAAAACGCGTGGCGTCCTGGTGCGCAAACCACGTCGAATCCTGCAGCCGGGTCGCATCCTGGTGGCGAGCGCCTCGTTGCTCGGGCGCTGCCGCCAGCACCGGCGGCAACCTGTGCTCGATGCCTTGAGGAACACCCAAGGTGCGTCGCCAGAACGTGTCCCAGCCTGCGGGTGTAGCGGCAGCGTCCTGCTGGCCCTGTGTCGAACCATCTTCCGTCTGCGCTGCCACCTGCCAAGCGTGTGCGGTCTGGCCGACTGTCGGTCGCTGCGTGCGCGAGTAGTACCTGACCTCTCCGGAGAACACGACACCAGGAAGACTTGCACCGGTCACGTCCAAGGGGACGCTCGGGCGCAGCAACAGCGTGGTCACCGTCAATGCAGGTAGCTCGGCCAGCAGTGCGGCCCGCGCTGGCGGGATGAACTTGATCGCCACGACCGGCAACGGCAGGCTGGCCAGCACCACGACGTCGTCGCGCGGCGCGATGTAGTTGGCCCCGAACACCAAGTTGGCGCCGGTGGCAGCCGGTTGGTCAAACAGCAGATCGACCAGCGGAGGCCCGACCGCCACGCTGGCGGTGGGCGCAGGCAACGCGGCGACCAGGGTCACCTCGTTGAGAACGGCAGGCACGGACTACCCCAGGATCGCAGACACCATCCGGGCATCGCCGCCCAGATAGAGGTTGGTGCTGGCCAGCTTCACGTCACCGCTGCCGTCGGTACCGCTGCAGTCCAGATCCAGGGCCGTGACTTCGTTGCCGTTGACCAGCCGCGCCCAGGTGGCGATGCCGGTCGCCGTGATCAGCCCGTCTTCTTGCTGCGTCAGCGTCAAGAGTCCACCTGCAATCGTGCCTGCGGGTTTGGTCAGCCTGATCTCGACCAGCATCGCGCTGGTCGGCGTCGTGGCCGGGTTGGCGGGTCGTGTCCCGCCGTAGATGCGCAGACGCGCCGGATTGCTACCGGCATCCAGGAATGCCAGGGTGCCCGCCAGTCGCGCCTCGTTGTGTTCGACAGTGATGGCAACGGTCACGGCATCATCTCCGGATGAAGGTTGTCCGCGATCACGGCGCGGT
>DAIMZU010000647.1:0-2274 GCA_036733845.1 Ramlibacter sp. | reverse complement strand
CCTCGCAGGCCCACCCACGAGATGAAGGCGATCTCGTGGGAGCGGAACTTCAGCGGTGCCAGGCACACCCAGACCGACAGCGGCCGGGCCACCAGGATGAGGACGGCCGCGACGCCGATCGCCGGCCAGGCGAGTGGCACCACCTCGGATGGCGTGACCAGGAGGCCCAGCAGCAGGAACATGCCCGCCTGCGACAGCCAGGCATAGCCGTCCATCGCCGACAGGGCAGACTCCACCCGGTCACCCGCGCGGTTGGCGAGGATCATCCCGAACAGGTACACCGCCAGGAAGCCCGATCCGCCGATCCAGCCCGTGCCGGCGAAGACCAGCAGACCGGCAGACCCCAGCAGCAAGGCGGTGATGCCGGCGTCCGACGGCGGTAGCCGGCGCAGCACGGCCCCCAGGCCTATGCCGGCGCCCACGCCGACCAGGGTACCGACGCCGAACTGCTGAGCAAAGCTCAGGGCGGCCGCCAGCCAGCCGAACCCCGAACCCGAGGTGACTGCGGCGCCGGCGGTGGCCGCCGTTCCCATCGCCTCCGTGGTGGTGGCGTTGACGCCCACCGCCAGTCCGATGAACAGCAGGGTCAGGTAGACCGCCATCGGGTCGTTCATGCCCGACTCGATTTCCAGGGTCGTGGCGACCCGCTCGTTGAGCTGCACGCCTGATTTCTTGAGCAGGGCGAAGACGGCGGCGGCGTCGGTCGAGCCGACGATCGCGCCCAGGAGCAGGCCCAGGCGCCAGTCGATGCCCAGCAGCAGGCTGGCCGACAGCCCCGTGACCAGGGCCGAAATACCGACCCCGAGCGTGGCCAGCAGCAAGGACGGGCGCAGGCCCGTACGAAAGGTGCTGAACGAAGTCCTCAGTCCGCCATCCAGCAGGATGATCGCGAGCGCGAGGTTGCCGACCCAGAAGCTGAGCGTGAAGTCGTCGAAACGCAAGCCGCCGATGCCGTCTTCGCCGGCCAGAATACCCGCGAGCAGGAACACCAGCAGGAACGAAAACCCGAACCGCGCCGAGAACAGCCCCGACAGGATGCTCAGGAACACCAGGGCGGCCGCGACGAGAAGGGGGATGTTGACGAAGTCCACTGTGGCCGATCCTAACCTCGGCCACACGAGACAAAAGGGCAGTCGTCAGCTGTAGGACGGCGCCGACATGGCCGCGGCCCGGCTTCCCACAGCTTCTGTGAATAACTTTGTGAAGAACCGCTGGGTTGGGGGGAAACGGCCGCGCCACCGCTGGGTCGCAACCAGACTGCTCATTCTGTAAGCAATGGTCAGGAAGTCGGCTGACATAAATGTCAGCGACGGGCGCAGCGTCGGTCGTGGCAGCAGCCGACGCCACCGTTCGGAAACAGCCGACCTCGTGCTTGCACGCGCGTGCCTAGGCTGAACCATGGATCGGAGGCATGCCATGAAAACACAAGCGCATCGCTCAGGGAGGGTCTCGACGACAGGGTGCCTGCCGGTCCGCCACTATTTACGTTCCGCGCTTGCTCTGCTGCTGCTCGCGGGGGCCGCCTTGCTCGCTGGTTGCGGCGGCGGGGACAATGACCTGGGGATGCTCGGAGCCACGGTGCTGCAACGTGCTGCCACCGATGCGGGTGAGCCCCGGCCGGACGATCCGGACCGCTGACGCCACAGCATTCAGGCTGGCCAGCGCGACAGCACTTCGTAGCGCGGTTGCGGCACCTGGGGCGGCAGCCTCGACCACACCAGCGCAAAACCCTCCACCGGCCACGACAGGTCCAGCTCGGCCCCTTCCGGACTGCGGGCGCCGGGCGCGCGGCGGGCCAGGGTCACATGCGCTCGCCAGGGCAAGGACGTGGGTTCGTCGCCTGCGCCACCCGCCTGTGCCAGGGCCGCACCGGTGGATTCCCTCAAGGCGTCGAGCCTGGCGTCCGGATCGGGACACACCACCGCCAGGCCGTGACGCCAGAGTCCTGGGGTGCCGAGACGAAGCTGGAACGGATCGATCGGGACGCGGGCGAGCGCGGCCTGGATCGGTGGCAAGCGGTCTTCGGCGACCTCGCCGAGGAAGTGCAGGGTCAGGTGCAGGTGCGCGGCCGGCACCCGGGCGGCGCCCGCGGGCCACTGCCAGCGATCGCGCCACTCGAGCAGGCGGTCGCGCACGGCGTCGGGCGGGATCAGTCCGATGAACAGGCGGCGGCTGGCTGGCGCAGTCATGGGGTGATAGTGCCTTGTTTCAATGAAAATCCCGGCTGCGCCCCTCCCCCGCCAGCCGCCCCAGCAGTGCCGTGAGGTCTTCCAC
>DAIMZU010000646.1:1759-2275 GCA_036733845.1 Ramlibacter sp. | reverse complement strand
GCGCCCCGCCGCTCGCGTGCTCCGGGCTACAGCGGGAACGCCGCGAGCAGCTCGGCGAAACTCAGTTGCGTGGGCAGCGCCGGAGCCTCATCCCGGCGGTACTGCTCGGGCACCTCCTGCGGCAGCATCTCGCCGCGTTGCACGGCGCGCTGGAGCAGGTCGTGCCGCTCGATCCAGAGCAGTTCATAGCGCGCGATCGCGTCCCATTCGGCCGGGGTGTTGCCCTCGACCTCGTAGGCGTGGTCGCAGGCGCGGGCATCGGTGTCGTCGTAGCGGACGCAGACCTCGCGGTAGGCGCCGAAATCGTGCGGAAAGCTCCGCACTGTGAACCGGGCCGGCACGTCGTCGGCCAGCGGGTACAGGCGCTCCAGCATGCGCAGGAACACCCGGCACTCGCGCCGCGAGCGCTCGTCGTAGTCGGCCCGGCCGACCTGGGCGCAGGCCTCCTCGCAGGGCGAGGGGCCGATGGTCATCAACTGGTAGGTCATGGGATATCTCCGAAAGAAGTGGCGGGGC
>DAIMZU010000646.1:0-1749 GCA_036733845.1 Ramlibacter sp. | reverse complement strand
CGCAGCAGGGGAGGGCGAGGACGCACTGAAGGCGCCGTCGCTGCCCCCGCCTTGCCCGGCTTACGTCAATCCCCAGGCCGCGCAGGCGAGGTCTCCGTCGAAGGGGCAGTGCTCAAGCAGCGTGGCGATGGCCGCGCGCTCCAGCGACACGGTGAGCGTGTCGAACCCCTCGGGATACTTGGCAAGACCGGTGTAGAGGTCGAATTCGCCGTCTTCCAGCGCTTCCTCGACGAGGCTGCTGGCGGCATCGAGGTCGAACTCACCATCCGGGAACGCCTCCTCTGGTCCGTTCAGCCCAGGAACCGCGCGGACCGCCGAGGCCTGGCACCGGATGCAGCGGTAGAAGCCCCCGCTGTCGTCGTACTCGGATGTGACCTCGAACGACAGCGTGACGGCGTCGAGCCAGGCGTGCTGGAGGAAGAGCGCCGCCAGCGTGGCGCCCGCCCAGCTGCGGTCGAGCCGCTCGCGATCGGCATGCGCCGCCCGGTAGCGGGCTTCGGCCCCGATGCCGGCGGCATTGAGCGCCACGGCGCCGTCGGCGCCCGCGAGGTAGGCGGGCTGCTCTTCTGTGGATTCAGTGGACATGGGTGTTCCTCGTTCTGCGGTGGTTTCCCTCTGAGAACACCACCGCGCTGGGTTGGATGTGGATCAGCAGCGGGTACCACCAGGACGGCACGGTGCAGACCTGGTGCCAGTCGCCGCGGCCGTCGTTGTCGCTGACGTGGACCTCGATGCAGCGCTCGCAGGCGAGCATCTCGGCCACGAACGTCGGCTCATGGCGTCCGGTGGCAGTCGCCAGGATGTGCAGGTGCGACAGATCGAGCGCGTAGGGCACGCCCGACTCGAACACCGCCCGGTATTCGGACCAGCTCGAGACCAGCCACGTGTCGCCCGGCGTGGGGTAGTGGCCCTCGATGCCGACCGGGCAGCCGAACAGGTCGGCGCAGCGGCGCGCGTGCTCCAGCGCCATGGACAGCGTCGCTTGCGCGCGCCGGCCGGCGTGCGCCGTGTACGCGGGCGCCCCGAGCCTGCGGCTGATGCGCGCCGCCTGGACGAACCAATCGGCGTGCAGCGTGAAGCCGCTGAGGTCGGCGAAGCGGCGGTCCGCGAGGACATGTACGTTGGCGTGCAGCCGGAAGCGTGTGCGCGGATGGGCCATGCGCAGCGCGTCGGCCCGGTCCTCGGTCAGGCAGCCCGTCGATTGCGGCACCAGCTGGACGTGCTCGGCCGACAGCGGTCCGAATAGCGGTTCGCCGATCGGAGCGTGCAGGAGCGCCGCGGCCGCTTCGTGGCGCATCCCCGGCCAGCAGGCCAGCGAGACATGCGCCTTCACAGCCGGACCTCCTGGTAGTCGGAGTCGGTAAAGTACGCCCGGTGCTCGATGACCACGCTGCCATCGGCCGTGTCGAAGACGACCTCGCCCGAGGCGCCGTCGCCGTTCTCCCAGCCGCCGAAGTGCTCGTCGACAAGCTCCATGGCGACGTCCGTGATGGCGTCGTCCAGGGGCCAGTCCTTCAGCGTCACCGTCATCTGCCAGGTGCCGCCGGACCATTCGCAGGTCTCCCTGTACTGGAGGACCTCGGGAATGGGCTCCAGCGTCCTGCCGTCCGGCAACTCGTATTGGACGCCTTCCGGGCCGCCGTTGTCGCCGGAGCCGGTGTAGCTGGCCACCGCGCGCGCGACGCCGTCGGCGCGCAGCGCGTCGAAGATCGCCGCGACGCCGTAATTGGGATCGACCGCCACCGTCTT
>DAIMZU010000645.1:0-2284 GCA_036733845.1 Ramlibacter sp. | reverse complement strand
CGCCGCGACACCGCCGGTGGACACGCGCAGAACGCAGCTGATTGCGTTGGTGCTGCGCGCACCCGACTGGTAATCGGATGCGGTGGGATGCAGCACCTCGAAGTCCACGCCGTCCCAGCGCCAGCGCTGGCCTGCCTCGCAGCGCAGCACGTGGCGCTGCGCGCCCGCAGCCGCCGGCTCGAACGATGCCAGGACGGAAGCCCGGGGATGCGCGGCGAGCACGGGCCCGGCCCCGCCGCTGTGGTCGGCGTCGCTGTGACTGAGCACGACCCGGTCGGGCCGGGCGCCCAGCGCCTGGAGCAAGGGCACGAGGATGCGCTCGCCGGCGTTCGCGCCGCCCCGCCAGCCGGGACCGGCGTCATAAAGCAGCACATGGCGGGCGGTGCGCACTAGCACCGCGCTGCCCTGCCCGACATCGGCGGCGAGGACCTCGAAGGTCCCCGGGGCCGGCACGGGCGGCTTCCACAGCAGGAGGGGCATCAACAGCGGCAGGCCGAGGATGCGCAGGCCCAGCGGCAGCGGCAGCACGAGCATCCACCCGCCGGCCACGGCGGCCACGCCCAGGCCGAGCGGCGCCGCTGCCGCGGACCACACGGCGCCGGGGATGCCCTGGAGCAGGCGCAATCCAGCGGTGGTCCAGGCCACCAGCAGGGCGGCAGCATCCAGGAACGGCGGAAAGGCCGTGCCCAGCAACGCGAGGGGCGTGACCCCCAGGCTGACCACGGGGACCGCGATCAGGTTGGCCGGCAGTCCGGCGAGCGGCACCTGCCCGAACAGCATCAGGGTGAGTGGGGCGAGCGCCACGGTGATCACGCCCTGCTCCCGGAGGGCACCGGCCACGCGCCCCCAGCCGCCACTTCCGCCGCGGTCCGCGTGCGGCGCCGAACCGCCGGCGAACAGGATGCCCACGGCCACGAAACTGAGCCAGAAACCCGCCTGCATGAGCGCCCAGGGATCGACGCCGGCGACGGCGGCCGCGGCGGCAAGCAGGACCTGGGGCCACGGCCAGTGCCGCCCCGCGATCCGCAGCACGGCGACGGTGGCCAGCATGCACGCGGTGCGCTGGGCCGGCACGCCCCAGCCGCTGAACACCGCATAGGCTCCGGCCGCCAGCACACCGCCCACCACCGCGGCGTGCGCAGCCGGCAGCAGCAGGCAAAGGCGGGCACTTCGGCGCCACGCCCGCCGGATGGCCAGGCCTGCGATCCAGGCAAACAGGGTCACGTGCAGGCCGGAGATGCTCATGAGGTGGGCCACGCCGGTCATGCGGAACGTGTTCCAGTCGGCCTGGGTGATCGCGCGCTGGTCGCCGGTGACGAGCGCCGCCAGGACGCCCCAGGCCGGTGCGCCGCCACCGCGAGCGAGGATGTCGTCGCGAACGCGCTGGCGCAGCCGCTCCACCGGGTGCCACCCGCTCGCACCCAGCCACCGGGGCGGTGGATGGCGGCCGCCCGAACGCACATGGCCGGTGGCGGCGATGCCCTGCTCCCAGAGCCACAGTTCCACATCGAATCCATGCGGGTTGGAGGGACCGTAGGGTGCCCGCAGGCGCGCCGTCAACTGCCAGCGGTCACCGGCGCGCAGCACCGGCAGGCGGGCGTCCGGTGGCGCCCACCAGCCCAGGAGGACGCGGCCGGACCAGCCGGTGCTCGATCCGTCGACGCGGCGGACATCCTCGGCCTCGAACAGCAGCCGCTGTCCGCCGGGCGTGGACTGCGGCATGGCCGCGATGCGGCCGGTCAGGAGCAGGTCCGGCCCCTCCAGCGCCTGCGGCAGGGCGGCCCCGGCCCGCTGCGTGGCGCGCAGTTCCGCGTACGAAAAACCCAGGGCCAGCGCGCTGGCCGCGAGCAGCGGCAGCGCCCAGCCGCGGAACCACCCGGCGACCAGCAGGGCCAGGGCCACCATGCACACGGCCAGCGCGGGCGCCCAGGACCACAAGGCGGCCTGCCGCAATTGCAGTCCGACTCCGGCCAGCGCGGCGAGCGGAAGCAGCGCCCAGCCGGCCTGCGACAGCCTGCTTTCCACCGGTTCCTCCTTCCCGCATCTGGCCGTCCACCGGCGCCCTCCGGTTTCTATCGCCAAAGCGCGCCAACGACCGGCCTGCTACGCGCAAGGAACATGACGTTGGAGCTGGTCCCTGAATTGCTAGCATCCAGGCATGTCGATCCATGCCGCCCTGAACCACGTCACCCGCTACCACTACGACCGCGAGGTGCAACTGGGGCCGCAGGTCGTGCGGCTGCGCCCGGCACCGCACTGCCGCAGCAAGGTGGTTTCCTATTCC
>DAIMZU010000644.1:0-2285 GCA_036733845.1 Ramlibacter sp. | reverse complement strand
GGCTGATGCCCGCGTTGGCGATCACGACCTGGGGCACGCCCTGGGACGCGAGGCAGGCCTGCCCCGCCGCGACGATGCTGTCGACCTGGGACACGTCGGCCGGGTGCACGGACCAGCGGTCCGGGGGCAGGCCCAGCCCCCTCGCCCAGTCGGCCAGGGCATCGCCCCGTCGCGCCACCAGCGCCAGGCGCCAGCCGAGCGCCGCGTAACGCGCCGCCAGCGCCTGCCCGATGCCGCTGGAGGCCCCCGTGATGAAGACCAGCGGGCTCACCGCGGCGCCTGCGGCTGGATCACGCCCTGCACGCGGCCTTCGAGCTGAAGCACGCGCTCGGCGTTGTCGTAGACCATGGCATCACCGCTGAAGCGGTCATCACCGCGCAGCAGGATGACGGGCTTGTGCGTGCGCAACTGCTCGGTGTCGACGAACAGGTGCAGGAAGTCGCTGCGGATTTCCATGCGCGGCACCGGCTGCCCGGCGGCGTTCCTGCCGGCCTCGCGCACCACGACCGCATCGCCAAAGAGCTGCACCTCGGTGCCGTCGCCGTTGGAGACCGCCCGGCGGGCGGTGGCCGTGGTGAGCTCGCCCTGGTCGCTGAAGGCGCGGATGCGCGGCTCGTCGACCTCCAGGGTGTCCGTGTCGGGGTAGTGCCGCCCTTCGCTGCCGAAGACTTCGCTGCGCAGGCGCCCGTCCGGCTGGAAGTTGCGCACGGAGAACCGGCGCATGAAGTAGTCCGGCTCGTGCGTCGGCGGCCGGGCCGCGGCGGGTGCGGAGAACACCGGCGTGTTCCGCGCCAGCCAGTAGGTGCCCAGCGCCACCAGCCCCATCAGGATGACGGGCAGGTACACCATGAGGCGGTCCGCCGCGCGGCGCACCCCGCTCCAGGCCTGGGCCAGCGCGCCCGAGCTCACCGATAGGTCTCCAGCAGCGAGGCGTAGCGCCCGCTCGCGACCAGGAGCAGGTCGCAGAACTCGCGCGCGGCACCATGGCCCCCCGCCGCGCGCGTGACGTGGCGCACGGCGGCCCGGACCTCGGCATGGGCGTTCGCGGGTGCGGCGGCGAAGGCACAGCGCCTCAGGACCGGCAGGTCGGGCCAGTCGTCGCCGATGGCCGCGGCCTGGTCCCAGCCGAGCCCCAGCACGGCCAGCGTGCGCTCGGCCGCCGGCGCCTTGTCTTCGGTGTTGTAGTGAACGTGGGTGACGCCCAGCGCCGCCAGGCGCGCCCGAAGGGGCCCGGAATCGCGCCCGGTGATGACGACGGGCGTGATGCCGCCCTGCTGCAGCAGCTTCAGGCCCAGTCCGTCGAGGATATGGAAACGCTTGAGCATTTCGCCGTCCGCCGACAGGTACAGCCCGCCATCGGTGAGCACCCCGTCGATGTCGAAGAAGGCCACGCGCACGCCTTGGGCGGCCAGCAGCAGCTCGGGTGGGAAGTTCAGGGCGGCGCTCACCTCAGATCACCTTGGCCCGCAGCAGGTCGTTGGTGTTGATGGCACCACAGAGGCGCCCCTGCGCATCGACCACCAGGACGCTGGTGATGCGCTGCGTCTCCATCAGTTCGGCGGCCTGCACGGCCAGCACGTCCGCGGGGATCACGCGGGGTCCGGGGTGCATCACTTGGCGTGCGACCAGACCGCGCAGGTCGGCGCCTTTTTCGATCAGCCGGCGCAGGTCGCCGTCGGTGAAGATGCCGACCGGCCGGCCGTCGTCATCCACCACCGCGGACGCGCCCAGGCCTTTTCGGCTCATCTCGCGCATCAGCTCGCTGAAACTCGCCTCCTGGCGCACGCGCGGCACCTGCTCGCCGGTGCGCATGACGTCGGCCACGTGCGTCAGCAACTGACGCCCGAGCGCACCACCCGGGTGGGAGCGTGCGAAATCCTCGGGACGGAAACCGCGCGCATCGAGCAGCGCGACGGCCAGGGCGTCGCCAAGCGCCAGCTGGGCGGTGGTGCTGGCGGTCGGCGCCAGGTTCATGGGGCAGGCCTCTTTCTCGACGCCGCTGTCCAGGACGATGTCGGCATGACGCGCCAGCGTGGACGCGGGCCGGCCGGTCATGGCGACGACCGTGGCGCCGAGGCGGCGGATCACGGGCAGGATGGCGGTGATCTCGTCACTTTCGCCGCCGTTGGAGATGATCAGCACGACATCGACCGGCAGGATCATGCCCAGGTCGCCATGACTGGCCTCGGCCGGATGGACGAACAGCGCGGGGGTGCCCGTCGACGCCAGCGTGGCGGCGATCTTGCGGCCCACGTGGCCGCTCTTGCCCATGCCCATCACGACCA
>DAIMZU010000643.1:0-2288 GCA_036733845.1 Ramlibacter sp. | reverse complement strand
CATGGTGGCGTCGGTGCCGTGGCCGTCTTCCTTGTCGCCCTTCATGGTCTCGAGGCTGCCGAGGCAGCCGAGCTCGCCTTCAACCGTGACGCCGACCTTGTGCGCCATGTCGACCACCTTGCGCGTCACGTCGACGTTGTATTCGTAGCTGGCGATGGTCTTGCCGTCTGCTTCCAGGCTGCCGTCCATCATGACCGAGGAGAAGCCCAGGTTGATGGCACCCTGGCACACTTCGGGGTTCTGGCCATGGTCCTGGTGCATGACCAGCGGAATGTTCGGGTACGCCTCCAGGGCGGCCAGGATCAGGTGCTTGATGAAGGGCTCGCCCGCGTACTTGCGCGCGCCGGCGCTGGCCTGCAGGATGACGGGCGCGCCGGTTTCCTTGGCGGCTTCCATGACGGCCTGGACCTGCTCGAGGTTGTTGACGTTGAAGGCCGGGATGCCATAGCCGTTCTCGGCGGCATGGTCCAGCAGTTCGCGCATGGAAACGAGAGGCATGGTTCGGGTCCGGTGAAGTTGTGTTGGATTCGGCGGCGCAGGCTCGCGCCCGCGGAAGTCATGCAATTTTACCGGCCGCTCCGCAGCGACGGTCGCGCCATGGCCCGGACGGGCTATGCCGCGCCCGCCCCTACCGTCAATCGACCCGGACGACCTTGAGCATGTTGGTGCCGCCCGGCGCACCCATGGGCTCGCCGCAGGTGATGGCGTAGATGTCGCCGCTGTTGACGATGCCCCGCTTCTTCAGATGCGCCTCGGCTTCCCGGAGAGCGGTGTCCCGCTCGGCACTCTGGTCCATCAGCAGCGGCCGCACGTTGCGGTAGAGCGCCATCTTGCGCTGCGTCGTCAGCCGGGGGGTCAGGGCGTAGATCGGAATATGGATGCGATGCCGGCTCATCCATAGTGCGGTCGATCCGGAGTCGGTCAGCGCCACGATGGCCTTGCAACCGAGGTGGTACGCGGTGAAAAGTGCGCCCATGGCGATGGACTGGTCGATCCGCTTGAATTCCTTGCCGGTGAAGTCCGCATCGAGCGCGACGTCCTCGGCCATCTCGGCCTCGGCGCAGATGTTGGCCATCTCGATCACCGTCTCCAGCGGATAGCGGCCCGCCGCCGTCTCGGCGCTGAGCATCACCGCGTCGGTGCCATCGAGCACCGCGTTAGCCACGTCACTGACTTCGGCGCGCGTCGGGACCGGGTTGGTGATCATGGATTCCATCATCTGCGTGGCGGTGATCACCACCTTGTCGCACTGCCGGGCCATGCGGATCATCTTCTTCTGCAGGGCCGGCACGGCGGCATTGCCGACCTCGACCGCCAGGTCGCCGCGGGCCACCATGATGCCGTCGCTGGCCTTCAGGATGCTTTCGAGGTTCGGGATGGCCTCGGCGCGCTCGATCTTGGCGATCAGCCCCGGCTTGTGCCGGTACTCGGCCGCGGCGACGTTGCAGAGCTGCCGGGCCATTTCCATGTCCGTGGCGGTCTTGGGAAAGCTCACGGCCACGTAGTCCGCCTGGAAGCTCATGGCGGTGCGGATGTCCTCCATGTCCTTGGCGGTCAGGGCGGGCGCCGACAGCCCGCCGCCCTGCTTGTTGATGCCCTTGTTGTTCGACAGTTCTCCGCCGAGCTTGACGGTGGTGTGGACCTGCTCGCCCCGCACGGCGTCGACGACGAGCACGATCAGGCCGTCGTTGAGCAGCAGCACGTCGCCCGTGCGGACATCGCGCGGCAGCTCCTTGTAGTCCAGGCCGACGCCGCGCAGGTCGCCCGGCTCGGCGCGGGAGGCATCGAGCACGAACTTCTCGCCCGGCACCAGCATCACCTTGCCTTCGGCGAACTTGCCCACGCGGATCTTGGGTCCCTGCAGGTCGGCCATGATCGCCACCTCGCGGCCGGCGCGCTGGGCCACTTCGCGCACGAGCCTGGCGCGGTCGATGTGGTCCTGCGCCTTGCCGTGGCTGAAGTTGAGGCGCACGACGTTGACGCCCGCGCGGATCATTTCCTCGAGCAGTTGCGGCTCGCTCGAGGCGGGACCGAGGGTGGCGACGATCTTGGTGGCGCGACGGGCCATGGTTTGTACTTTCGAATTTTGATCAGGCCCGGGGGCCGCAACGCGGCATTCTCACACGGCGGCCGCCCGGGCGCCGCCCCGCGCGGCGCCCGGGCCAAAGCCACCGATGCGCCAGGACTTGATCCAGGTCACGCGACTTTTTCCCGGCCGGGCTTAGCATCGGCGGGCCCGTTGCCCGGCAGGCCTGCTGCCGTGGCCGCGCCGTCCCCGACTTTTTCCA
>DAIMZU010000642.1:0-2295 GCA_036733845.1 Ramlibacter sp. | reverse complement strand
GACTTGTACAGGTGCTGGTTGATCGCGATCGGCCCCGGCGGCGATGCCAGCAGCGTGCTGCCGTCCGGTTCGGCGCGGGCCACGACCTCGGCGCCGATGTTGCCGCCGGCGCCGGTGCGGTTCTCGATCACGATGCCGGCGGGGTAGGCTTCCTTCATCTTCTCGGCCAGCAGGCGCGGCAGGACGTCGGCGGTTCCACCGGCCGGGAAGGGCACGATGATGCGCAGCGGCTTGGCCGATTGCGCACGCGACGCCAGGGGTGCACCGACCGCCGCGGCCGCGAGCGCCGCCGAGAACGTGCGCCGGCGCAGGGAAAAGGGATTCATGCTCGTGTCTCCTGGGAATGCCGCCGGGTCCGACATCGGCAACGGCTTGCCCGCAGTCTCCGCCCCGGCTTGATCAAGGTCAATAGAATGCGTCATGGAAGTTCGATATCCGAACGGCGCAGCCGAACTCTTGAGCGGTGAGGCGCCCTGCGCCGACGACCGCGAGTACGTGATGGGCCTGGAAAAGGGCTTGTCCATCATCGAGGCGATCGGCCAGGTGCGGGGTCCAGCCACCCTGTCCCAGCTGGCGGCGATCACCGGGCACACCAAGGCGTCGGTCCGACGATGCCTGATCACGCTGTGCAGGCTGGGGTATGCGGTCCAGAGCGGACGCGAGTTCTGGCTGGCGCCGCGCACCTTGCGGCTCGGGCAGGCGTTCGTCGCGTCCGACGCCCTGACGCGCCTGGCCCAGCCGATCCTGGAAATGGCGGCCGAACGAACCCGCGAATCGGCGTCCATGGCCGTGCTCGACGGACAGGACGCGGTCTTCGTCGCGCGGGCGACGCATCGCAGCAGCCTGTCCACCGGCCTGGGCATCGGCTCGCGCCTGCCGGCGTATGCCAGCGCGACCGGCCGGGTGCTGCTGTCGGGCCAGACGCCGGAGCATGTCGAGTTCATCCTCAACCGCATGGCGCGCCCGGCGCTCACGCCGCGAACCCGCACCGCCTTGCGGGAGGTCCTCCAGCAAATCGAGCAGGTGCACAGCCAGGGGTATGCGGTCTGCGACGAGGAACTGGAAATCGGGCTGAGGTCCATCGCCGTTCCGATCCGCAACGGCCGCGGCGAGCTGCTGGCGGCGATGAGCCTGTCGGTGGCGACCAGCCGCAAGACGCGCACCGAACTCATCGACGACCTGCTGCCGGAGCTCGAGTCGGCCCGGCGGACATTGGCATCGATCCTGTAGCCATGCAATCCTGCGAAACCGACGTCCTGATTGCCGGCGGCGGCCCCTGCGGCCTCATGCTCGCCATCGAACTTGGCCGGCGCGGCATCCGCACGCTGCTGGTCGACGCCAAACCTGGCACCGCGTTCAACCCGCAGGCCAATGCCACGCAGGCGCGCACCATGGAGCACTTCCGCCGCCTCGGGTTTGCCGACGAGGTGCGCGCTCTCGGGCTGCCGCCGGACCACCCCACCGACATCGCGTACTTCACCCGCTACACCGGCTGGGAGCTGGCCCGGCTGGCACTGCCCACCGCCGCAGAGGCGCAGCGGCGGGTGCGCACCCTCGGCGGCTCCTGGAGTGCAGCCGAACTGCCGCACCGCGTGTCGCAGAAGTTCGTCGAGGCGGTGCTGCGCCGGCACGCGCAGGCCGAAGGCAGCAACGACATCCGGTACGGCTGGCGCCTTGCCGGTTTCGAGGACACGGGCGATGCGGTGCGCGCCGAAGTGGCGCCCACCACGGGCGGCGAACCGCTGCACGTTCGGGCGCGCTACCTGGTCGGTGCCGACGGCGCGCGCAGCATGGTCCGCGCGGCGCTTGCAATCGCCTGGGGCGGCGCCACGGGCGTGCGCCGCGACTTCATGGGGGGCCAGATGTTCGCCGTGTACCTGCGCGCCCCCGACTTCTATGCGGTATTTCCGCATGCCCCCGCGTGGATGTACGTGTCGGTCAATGCGCAGCGCCGTGCCTTCATGGCCTCGGTGGACGGCCGCGGCGAATTCGCGTTCCACGCCGCCGTGCACGACGGCGAGGACGCCGACGCCTGGACCGAAGCTGATGCCCGGCGCGTGTTCGCCGAGGCGCTGGGCCGCGAGATCCCTGCCGAGGTGCTCTCCTTCGGCACCTGGACGGCCGGTCATTCGCTGGTGGCTGAGTCGTTCGGCCGAGGCCGGGTGTTCATCGCCGGCGACGCGGCGCACCTGTTCACCCCGACCGGCGGCCTCGGCTACAACACGGCCGTCGAGGACGCGGTCAACCTGGGATGGAAGCTTGCGAGTGTCCTGCGGGGCACCAGCGATCCACGCC
>DAIMZU010000641.1:0-2296 GCA_036733845.1 Ramlibacter sp. | reverse complement strand
TCCATGATGGGCTTCCTCTTCGTGCTGACGGTCGGCTTCATCTACGAATGGCGCAAGGGCGCGCTGGACTGGGAGTGAGCGCCATGAACGAGATCAGCTGGAACAAGGGCGCGACACCCCCCGGGGCCGAGCAGGACGCCGTGATCCGCGCCGTCACCGGCGAGATCGAGGAGAAGGGCTTCGTCGTCGCCAACCTCGACAAGGTGGTGAACTGGGCCCGCACGGGCAGCCTCTGGCCGATGACCTTCGGCCTCGCCTGCTGCGCCGTGCCGATGATCCACGCCTACATGGCGCGCTACGACCTCGACCGCTTCGGCATCATCCCCCGCGGGTCGCCGCGGCAGTCGGATGTGATGATCGTGGCCGGCACGCTGACCAACAAGATGGCCCCCGCGCTGCGCAAGGTCTACGACCAGATGAGCGAGCCGCGCTGGGTCATCTCCATGGGCAGCTGCGCCAATGGCGGCGGCTATTACCATTATTCCTACAGCGTGGTGCGCGGCTGCGACCGCATCGTGCCGGTGGACATCTATGTGCCCGGCTGCCCGCCGACCTCGGAGGCGCTGGTCTACGGCATCCTCCAACTCCAGAAGAAGATCCGCAGGACGGGGACCATCCTCCGTGGTTGACGCGCTCGAAGAGGCCATCCGCGCCGCCCTGGCCGACCGGGTGCCCGTCACCTATGGCCGCGCCCGCTTCGGGCATGAGCTGGTGCTGCATGTGCACCGCGAGGCGCTGCTGCCGCTGCTGGTGGTGCTGCGCGACACGCCCGAGCTCGACTTCGCGCAGTGCATGGACATCTGCGGCGTGGACTGGCCGGAGCGGCCCGAGCGCTTCGACGTGGTCTACAACCTGCTGAGTCTCACGCGGAACGCGCGCGTCACCGTCATCACCACGACGGATGAGACGCTGCCCGTGCCCAGCGTCTCCCTCCTCTGGCCGAGCGCCACCTGGTTCGAGCGCGAGTGCTGGGACATGTATGGCGTGGTCTTCGCGGGCCTCGACGATCTGCGGCGCCTGCTGACCGATTACGGCTTCGAGGGCCACCCGCTGCGCAAGGACTTCCCGCTGACCGGCCATGTCGAGGTCCGCTACGACGCCGAGGCCGGGCGCGTGGTGCAGGAACCCGTGAAGCTGACGCAGGACTTCCGCAGCTTTGACTTCCTCAGCCCCTGGGAGGCGATGACCACGCTTCCGGGCGACGAGAAGGTGCATCTGAACCGCGTCCCCGGCCTGGCCGTGGACGGGACGAAGGGCGACCAGAAGTGAGCGTCACCACGAACAACGCGGCGACCACCACCGTCGAGGTGGACAGCCACACCATCAATTTCGGCCCCCAGCACCCGGCCGCGCATGGCGTGCTGCGCCTCATCCTGGAGATGAAGGGCGAGGTGGTGGAGCGCGCCGACCCGCATATCGGCCTGCTGCACCGCGGCACCGAGAAGCTGATCGAGCACAAGACCTACCTCCAGGCGCTGCCCTATTTCGACCGGCTGGACTACGTCAGCCCGATGGCGATGGAGCACGGCTTCGCGCTGGCCACCGAGCGCCTGCTGGGCATTGACGCGGACGTGCCGGAGCGCGCGCGCTATATCCGCGTGCTGTTCAGCGAGATCACGCGCATCCTGAACCACCTGCTGAACGTGACGACCTACGCGCTGGATTGCGGCGCCATCACGCCCTCCCTCTGGGGGTTCGAGCAGCGCGAACACCTGCTCGAGATGTACGAGATGACCTCGGGCAGCCATTACCACGCCAACTATTTCCGCCCCGGCGGCGTGGCGAAGGATATCCCCGCGCAACTGCCCGAGAAGATCCACAACTGGGCGCGCGCCTTCCCCGCCTTCCTGGACGACCTCGAGGGCCTGCTGACCGAGAACCGCATCTTCAAGCAGCGCACCGTGGATATCGGCGTGATGTCGGCCGAGGACGCGATGGCCTGGGGCTTCTCCGGCCCCTGCCTGCGCGCCAGCGGCGTGGCCTGGGACCTCCGCAAGTCGCAGCCCTATGAGGTCTATGACCGCATGGAGTTCGACGTGCCCGTCGGCCGTCATGGCGATTGCTACGACCGCTACCTCGTGCGGATGCAGGAGATGCGGCAGTCGCTGCGGATCATTGACCAGTGTCTGGCGCAGATGAAGCCCGGCCCCATCAAGATCGCCGACAACAAGATCGTGCCGCCCACGCGCGGCGAGATGAAGCGCTCGATGGAGGCGCTCATCCATCACTTCAAGCTCTACACCGAGGGCTTCCACGTGCCGCAGGGTTCGACCTATTCCGTGATCGAGGCGCCGAA
>DAIMZU010000640.1:0-2319 GCA_036733845.1 Ramlibacter sp. | reverse complement strand
CATCCTGAACCTCATGCCCTGCGTGTTTCCGGTGCTGGCGATCAAGATGCTCTCCTTCACCGCGCGCGCCGACGACCTGGGCGCGCGGCGGGTGTCCGGCATCGCGTATTCGGCGGGTGTGGTGCTGTCCTTCGTCGCCCTGGGCGCCGGCCTGCTGGCGCTGCGCGCGGCGGGGGAACAGCTGGGCTGGGGCTTCCAGCTGCAGTCGCCGCTGGTGATCGCCGGGCTGGCGATGCTGTTCACGCTGCTGGCGCTCAACCTGTCGGGCGTGTTCGAGTTCGGCGCGATGCTGCCGAGCGCGGTCACCTCGCGTGAGCTGAAGCACCCCGTCGCCAACTCCTTCCTGTCGGGCGTGCTGGCCGTGGCCGTGGCCTCGCCCTGCACCGCGCCGTTCATGGGCGCGTCCCTGGGCCTGGCCATCGTGCTGCCGCCGGCGCAGGCGCTGGCGGTGTTCGCGGTGCTGGGGCTGGGCATGGCCCTGCCCTACCTGCTGGCCACCTGGGTGCCCGCGGTGGCCCGCCTGCTGCCGCGCCCGGGACCCTGGATGCAGACCTTCCGCCAGCTCATGGCGTTTCCGCTGTTCGCGACGGTGGCCTGGCTGGTCTGGGTGCTGGGGCGACAGAGCGGCGTCGACGGAGCAGGCGCGCTGCTTGGCCTTCTGGTGCTGTTCAGCCTGCTGGTGTGGGCGCTGTCGCTTCGCGGGCGCACGCGCGGCGTGCTGACGGGCGTGGCCGTGCTGGCCCTGGCGGGCACGGCCTGGACCGTCGGGCCGCGCCTGATGGATGTGCCGGCGCAGTCCACCGCCCACGCCGCGGACGGCGCCTGGGAGCCCTGGAGCGAGTCGCGCGTGCGCGAGCTGGTGGCCGCCGGGCGGCCGGTGTTCGTGGACTTCACCGCCGCCTGGTGCATTACCTGCCAGTACAACAAGCAGACCACGCTGGCCGACGAGGGGCTTCTGGCCGAGATGCGCGAGCGCCAGGTGGCGCTGCTGCGCGCGGACTGGACCCGCCGTGACCCGGCGATCACCGCGGCCCTGCAGTCGCTTGGCCGCAGCGGTGTCCCCGTGTATGTGGTCTACCGAGGGGAAGGAGCGCCGCGCGTGCTTTCCGAGATCCTGTCGGTGGCCGAGGTGCGAGCGGCTATCGCGGCACCCTGAGTCGTTCTCACGAACGGTGGCCAGGGCGCGCCTGCAGGGCTTCGACAAGCTCAGCCCGAACGGGCGGGGGCTCAGCCCGGACAGGTAGGGGCTCAGCCCGGACAGGTGGGGGCTCGGCTGGACAGGTCTGGGGGCCAGGCCTGGGTGGTGAGGCTGGACCGGCAGCAGGAGTCGTCCGGCACGCGCCGTCGGCGCCCACGGACAAACTTTCTGCCGCGCACCACCGACAGTGGGCTCCTGATCCGGCGGCCGCCTGGGCGGCGCCGGATCTGAATTCCCGCACCTCGCGCGAAAGCCGCCAAGAGCGGCCCTGGCGCAGCCATGCCCGGAGCCCCGGAAGCTGTGCCGCGAGGTGCTCACCGCGGCGGGCGTGCCAGCCGCAGCCATGCATTCGAGGAGCACGCATTGGACAAGATCAGTGACAGCCTGAAATCGGCGGCCTCGGCCTCCGTCCCCGGACAGCGCGGGTTCGACTATCTCATCGTGGGGGCCGGCTTCGCCGGGAGCGTGCTGGCCGAGCGGCTGGCGCGTGAGTTGAACCAGCGCGTCCTGATCGTGGACAAACGGCCGCACATCGGCGGCAATGCCTACGACCGGCACGACGACGCCGGCGTGCTGATCCATCCCTACGGTCCGCACATCTTCCACACCAACTCGGCGGACATCTTCGATTACCTGTCGCGATTCACCGAATGGCGGCCCTACCAGCACCGGGTGCTCGCCAGCGTGGACGGGCAGCTCGTACCGATGCCGATCAACCTGGACACCGTCAACAAGCTCTACGGGCTGAACCTCACCGCCTTCGAAGTCGAGAAATTCCTGGAGTCGGTCGCCGAGAAGAAGGACGAGATCCGCACCTCCGAGGACGTCGTGGTCAGCAAGGTCGGCCGCGACCTGTACAACAAGTTCTTCCGCGGCTACACGCGAAAGCAGTGGGGGCTGGACCCGTCGGAGCTGGACGCCAGCGTGACCGCGCGGGTACCCACGCGCACCAACCGGGACGACCGCTACTTCGCCGACACTTACCAGGCCATGCCGCTGCACGGCTACACCCGCATGTTCGAGCGCATGCTGGACCACCCGAACATCAAGATCATGCTGTCCACCGACTACCGCGAGGTGGTGGACCTGCTGCCCTGGAAGCACATGGTCTACAGCGGCCC
>DAIMZU010000639.1:0-2327 GCA_036733845.1 Ramlibacter sp. | reverse complement strand
CCAGCGGCGCGCGCATCTTCCTGGTCGAGTCGCATGCCCTGCCGATGGTCGACGTGCAGGTCGATTTCGACGCCGGCGGCCGGCGGGACCCAGCCGGAAAGGCTGGCTTGGCGAGCCTGACCGCGGGCCAGACCTCCCGGGGGCTGCGGCCGCTGGCGGGTGGGCGGCCGACGGCGTATCCACAGGCCCTCGACGAGAACCAGCTCAGCGAGGCCTGGTCCGACCTGGGCGCCGGCTTCGGCGGCAGTGCCGGCTCAGACCGCATGAGCTTCACGCTGCGCAGCCTGAGCGAAGCCGACGTCTTGGCGCGCGCAGTCGACCTGGCGTCTCGCCAGATGGGCGAGCCGGCCTTCCCCGCCGACATATGGCAGCGTGACCGGGAGCGGGTCGCCGCGTCCATCCGAGAGGCCAACACCCGCCCCGCCACCGTGGCGCAGAAGGCCTGGCTGCCTGCGGTGTACGGGGGACATCCCTACGGATGGGAGACCACCGAGGCTTCACTGGCGGCGATTTCGGTGGAAGACATGCGGGCCTTCTACGCCAGCCACCTGGCTGCCTGCCGCGCGACGGTGAGCATCGTGGGCGCTGTCACCCGCGCGCAGGCCGATGCGCTGGCTGCGCGCATGCTTGCCGGCCTGCCGACGGGCAGTCCCTGCGCGGCGCTGCCGCCGGTGCCGGAGGTCCCGCCCCTGCAGGCGGCCGTGCAGCGGCACATCACCTTCCCGTCCGCGCAGGCGCATGTGCTGATCGGACAGCCCGGCTACAAGCGTGACGACCCCGACTTCTTCCCCATGCTCGTTGGCAACTACATCCTGGGCGGTGGTGGCTTTGTTTCGCGCCTGTCCCAGGAAGTGCGGGAGAAGCGGGGGCTGTCCTACAGCGTCTACAGCTACTTCGCGCCGGGCCTGCACGCAGGCGCATTCACCCTCGGCCTGCAGACCCGGCCGGACCAGGCGCCGCAGGCGGTGCAGGTCGCCCGTGAAGTGGTCGGGCGCTTCGTCGAGCAGGGCCCGACGGCCGATGAACTCCAGGCGGCCAAGGACAACCTCATCGGCGGCTTCGCGCTGCGCATCGACACCAACCGAAAGCTGCTGGACAACGTCGCGGCCATCGCCTGGCACGGCCTGCCGCTGGACTACCTCGCGACCTGGCGCGAGCAGGTGCGCGCGGTCACCCTCGAGCAGGTGCGCGCGGCCTTCCAGCGCAAACTCGATCCGGCCCGGATGGTCACGGTGACTGTCGGGCCGGAGTCCGCACGGGTGGGGATGGGCGGCGGACAGGGACTGTCAGAGCTGGCAGGGGTGGGTCCGCGGCCCGGCTCCTGAGCATGAATAATCCGCCTTGTTGTCACACAAAGGTATTCGCCAGGGCGAGAGTAGAGGCACAAAAAGAAGGCAAAAAGAGATGAGGCAGTTCAGGCGCAGCTCACGGGCTGCGCTTTTTTTTGCCTTCATTCCCAAGGCCCTGGTCGCGCTCCGGGTGCACCGCGCTCCTGGGTCCCCGCTGTCGCGGGGATCACGGCCGGCAAGGGGCGCCGGATCGAGCGGCGTCATTCCCGCGCAAGCGGGAACCCAGGCGCAGGCCGAGCGCAGCGATGGCCCGCGATCGCGCGCGCGGTGGCGGGGCACTTCTGGCGCTTAACATCGCTCTTCGATGCCCCCTGCCAGACGCCCCCTCTCCTCAGCCGGTCCCACCGCACGCCAGCGTACCGCGCGTGCCCCCCAGGAAGTCCGCATCATTGGCGGGCAGTGGAAGCGCACGCGCCTGCCGGTTCCCGACCTTCCCGGGCTGCGCCCCACGCCCGACCGGGTGCGCGAGACGCTGTTCAACTGGCTGGGCCAGGACCTCACCGGATGGCGGGTGGTCGACGCCTTTGCCGGCACGGGGGCGCTGGGCCTGGAGGCCGCCTCGCGCGGCGCGTCCGAGGTCTGGCTCGTCGAACAGGACGGCGGCCAGGCCGACGCACTGCGGGCCCTCGTCCGCAAGCTGCAGGCGGAGGGCGTGAGGGTCGAGCGTGCCAACGGGCTCACGGTGCTGCAGCGGTTCGCCGGCACTGGCCTGGACCTGGTCCTGCTCGATCCGCCGTTCGATGCGGGCCTGCACGAGAAAGCCGTCGCGGCCAGCGTGCCCGCGCTCGCGCCCCACGGAATGCTGTACCTCGAATCGCCGACGGCCTGGACCGATGCCATGCTGGAGCCCTGGGGGCTGGCCGTCTGGCGGCACCTTCGCGCGGGGGCGGTGCACGCGCACCTGCTCCGGCGGGCCGATCAGGATGCGTCGGTGCCGCAGGCCGCCGCGTCATAATGCGGCGCAGCAATCCGCCCGCC
>DAIMZU010000638.1:0-2340 GCA_036733845.1 Ramlibacter sp. | reverse complement strand
CGATCACCAACGTCGAAGGGATGATCAAGGCGCTGGATCGCATCCAGACAGAGTCTCGGCATCAGGTCAGCACCAACGCCGATGCGGCCCGCGCCGAGATCATGAGCCTGAACGGGGCCAACACCTCGAGCACGCACACCATCTACGTGACCAAGGTAGAAACGAACGCCACCGGCGGTCTGGTCGGTGGCGGCGTGCGCCATTTCGCCGATGGCGGCGCGGTGGTTCCAGCCTTTCCCCGGATGAGCGGCGGATCGGTTCCCGGCTCAGGGCACCACGACACGGTACCTCGCACCCTGGACGCCGGTGCCTTCGTGATCCGCAAGGCGGCCGTGCAGAAGTACGGCAGTGGCGCGCTCTCGCGACTGGCGAATCGCGCGGTGGCTGGTGTGGCGCACTTTGCCAAGGGGGGGCCGGTCACGGTGACCCAGCCCAAACGCAACCGGGACGTGGTCGAGGCTGAAAAAATGATCGAGCTCGGGCTGCAAGGCCTGGGGCAGATCAGCTACAGCGGAAGTCTGGACGCCCGCGACAAGACCTTCGCGTACTGGAACCCACTGGCGCGTCAGGATCGCTCTGCGTTGGAAAAGATCATCGACCGCAAGACGCTCACCGCCAACGAGCGTGCCAACCTCGACCAGATCAAGCAACGCTGGCGCTTCGCTATGGCCCAGCCGATGATCTACGGCAAGGATCTTGAGCGGGATCTGATCGATTACATGGAATCGCTGGACGGCGAGTTTTTCGCCAAGGGCGGCCTGTCCAAATCCGACACCGTGCCAGCAATGCTCACTCCGGGTGAGTACGTGGTCAACCGATCGGCGGTGGCGCGCCTTGGCGTGGGCTTCTTTGAAGCCATCAACAACCTGTCTGCCCCGGCACAGGCCCTGGCCGGGCGTACGCTGGCGGGCATTCAGGGCTTCGCCACCGGTGGTCTTGTGCAACCCGTTGGCAGCAGCCTGCCACGTCCCTCGTTGCCCGAAGGTACGCCCACCCGCACCGTGCGCGTGGAACTGTCCGCGGGACAACAGAAGGTCAACGCCACCGTCGATGCGCGCGACGAAGCGCGACTGCTGCAACTGCTGGACGCCGCCCGCGCCCGTGCGGCTTGACCGTGCTTTCCTGTTTCTCTGCCTGAGGGTTTCCCGATGCAACTGAAGAACCTCGACACCGGGGTGGCTCTGCCATTGCCTGACGACTTGCTCTGGAGCGACGAGCACGCGTGGTCGCCTGCGGTCGCCAATGCGTCCTACCTGATCACCGGGGCCTTGCTGATCCAGTCGGCCACCCGGCAGGCAGGTCGGCCGATCACCCTGGTGGGAGCACCCGATATGGCCTGGGTGACGCGTGCCGCCGTCGAGCAGTTGCGCGGGTGGGCGGCGATTGCGGTGGGCGGCAGCACAGGCCGCTTCGAACTTACTTTTGCCGATGGCCGGGTCTTCACGGTCGCTTTCCGCCACCAGGAGGTCGCCATCGAGGCCGAACCCGTGCTGGGCATCCCGGCGCGATCCGGCAACGACTTCTACCGCCTGACCCTTCGATTTCTGGAGATTGCCTGATGCCAATTCAAGCTGGCGACGTGAAGCTGCTCAAGTCCGCCGTGATGGCGGACGTGCCCGAAGGCGGCGGCGCGCCCACGGGCCTCGTGATTGCCGATGGCGTATCGAACGCCATCTTCCCCGACATCTCCGAGCTGGATCGCGCCGGAGGCCGTGTCAACCTGCGCAAGAGCTTCGTGCAAGTGGCCACGGATGACACCGACACCTACTTCGGGGCCAACGTCATCGTGGCTGAGCCGCCGCAGGACGAGCGCGTCAGCGTCACGCTGTTTTCCACCCGCAAGACCTTCGACACCCGTGAGCAGGCGCAGACCCGCATCGAGGCCTACCTCAACAAAGGTCCGGAGTGGGCGGGCTACCTGTTCGAGAACCACATTGCGGGCCAGCGGGTGATCCAGCTCTTCCAACGCCTCAGCGACGCCGTGCCCAACGTCGGCCAGACCCTCGTCCTGATCGAGAACGAAGGACTGCCCACGCAGAAGGAGCAGTACATCCGCGCCACCGCCGTGTCGGTGGTCGAGCGCAGCTTCACTTACAACACCGACCAGGACTACAAGGCGGCGGTCGTCACAGTCGCCATCAGCGACGCGCTGCGCTTTGATTTCACGGGCTCGCCCGCCAGCAGAACCTTCACGCGGGCAACCAACAGCACGAAAACGCGCGACACGGTGGTGGCCGACGCGGGCACCTACGTCGGCGTCGTGCCGCTGACGCAGGCTGCCAATGTGGGCGACTTCACCATCAAGGGCGCGTCCATCTACACGCAGCTCGTGCCCAGCGC
>DAIMZU010000637.1:0-2342 GCA_036733845.1 Ramlibacter sp. | reverse complement strand
CATCTCGCGGCTGGATTTCAGCCGCGAGATGAGCTACGGCGACTACCTGCAGCTCGACGCCATCCTGAACGCGCAGAAGCCGCTCTCGCCCGACCACAACGAGATGCTGTTCATCATCCAGCACCAGACCAGCGAGCTCTGGATGAAGCTGATGCTGCACGAGCTGCAGGCGGCCATCGCCTGCGTGGGGCGCGACCAGCTGGGCACCGCCTTCAAGATGCTGGCCCGCGTCTCGCGCATCATGGAGCAGCTGGTCCATGCCTGGGACGTGCTGGCGACCATGACGCCCCCCGAGTACAGCGCGATCCGGCCCTACCTGGCCAACTCCAGCGGCTTCCAGAGCGCGCAGTACCGCTGCATCGAGTTCGCGCTGGGCAACAAGAACGCGGCCATGCTCAAGCCGCACGCCCACCGCCCGGACCTGCTCGCGCAGGTGAAGGCCGCCTACGAGGCGCCTTCGCTCTACGACGAGTCACTGCGTCTGCTGGCGCGGCGCGGGCTGCCCGTGCCCGCGTCGCACACGGACCGCGACTGGACCCGGCCCTACGAAGAGAGCGATGCCGTCGAGCAGGCCTGGCTGGTCGTCTACCGTGACCACGAGCACCACTGGGACCTGTACCAGCTGGGCGAGGAACTCACTGACCTGGAGGACGCGTTCCGCCTGTGGCGCTTCCGGCATGTCACCACGGTGGAACGCGTCATCGGCTTCAAGCGAGGCACCGGCGGCACGGGCGGTGTGAGCTACCTGCGGCGCATGCTGGACGTGGTGCTGTTCCCGGAGATCTGGAAGCTGCGCACGGATCTGTAGCGCTCAGGAGTGTGCGCCGCCGTCACCCTGCGCAGGTCGGATCGATTGCGGCTTGAGCAGAATCGAGATGTCCTCTTACCCGCCGTACAGCCAGGGCACGTCCATCACCCGTCCGCCGCCCAGGCGCATGGCGGCGTCACGTGCGAGCCGCAGTGCGCCCGTGGCATGGAAGATCTTCCCGTTGCGAAGCGAGCGGCGCTGCACGCGCGCGCACCGCTCCCAGCGAGCAAGGGCATAGCGGGACAAGGCCGAGGGCACGTCCACGGCCTCACCATCAACACCCGCGAGAAGCCGACCGAGCTGGTTCGCATCCTCCAGTGCCATCGCGGCCCCCTGGGCCAGGTAGGGACGCATCGGGTGGGCGGCATCCCCGACCAGCGCCACGCGTCCCTGCGCCATTTCCCGCGCCGACGCCACCGGCGGACGGTCATGCAGCACCCACAGGCCCCAGGCCGGCACCGCCCGCACCAGCTCCTGCAAGGGCGCGCAGCTGCCGGACAGGGCCGAGCGCGCGCGGTCCGCGGCAGCGGGATGGTCCCAGCCGGTGCGGTCGCCGGGCAAGGACTCATCGACGACGCACACGATGTTGAGCGCCCGCCCGCCCTGCACGGGATAGGTCACGGCATGCATGCGTGGGCCCAGCCAGGCGGTCACTTCCGCGGCCCGCCAGCGGGGTGGCAGGTCGGACATCGGCGCCAGACCGCGGTAGGCCACGTGGTCGGAAGCGACGGGCGGGCCGTCGTGCAGGACGCGGCTTCGCAGTGCGCTCCACACGCCGTCCGCCACCACCAGCGCATCGCCTTCGACGGGATCGGGTTGCTGCGGATCCTGCAGCCGAACGCCCCGGTCGTCCTGCACGAAACCCTCGACGCGAGCACCGGCGTGAAGGTCGACCTCGCGTTCGCGGGCCGCGGCCAGCAGCACGCCATGCAGGTCGGCCCGGTGGACGGTCAGGTAGGGGGCGCCATAGCGGGCCTCGAAGCTTGTGCCGAGGGGCAGGATGCCCAACTCCCGGCCGTCGCCCACGTCGCGGGCCACGAGCCGCTGCGGCACGCCCGCGACCGCGATGACCGCATCGAGCACCCCCCACCCTCGCAGCACGCGCGTGGCATTCGGGCCGAGCTGCAGCCCTGCGCCGACCTCGCCGAACGCGGCGGCCTGTTCGAACACGGTTGCACGCCAGCCCGCAGTCCGCGCGGCCATCGCGGTGCCCAGGCCGGCGATGCCGCCGCCGGCCACCAGCAGCTCCCGGGTCACCGGGACAGAAGCTGCCGCAGCACGTAGGGCAGGATGCCGCCGTGGCGGTAGTACTCGACCTCGATGGGTGTGTCGATGCGCAGCGTGGCGGTGATCTCCTGCCGCCGGCCGTCGGCCCCGGTGATGACCACTTTGGCGCTGCTTTGCGGCCGCAGGTCGGGGTCTGGCAGGACGTCGACCGTCTCGGAGCCGTCCAGGCCCAGTGATTGCCAGCTGTCCGAACCCTGGAACTGCAGCGGCAGCACGCCCATGCCCACCAGGTTGCTGCGGTGGATGC
>DAIMZU010000636.1:0-2355 GCA_036733845.1 Ramlibacter sp. | reverse complement strand
CACCCTGCGCGCCGTCCGCGGTGCCACGGTGCGCGCGCGCGCCTCCGGCGAGCTGCAGCTGCTGTCGGTGCGGGAAGGCGAAGCGGTTGCGAAGGGCCAGGTCCTCGCCCGGATCGACCCATCGGACGGCCGGGCACGGGTGGCCCAGGCGCGCGAGCAGGCCGATGCCGCGCGCGCGCAGGTCGAGATGGCCCAGCGCCAGTTCGACAACAACCTCGCGCTGGTGGAGCAGGGCTTCATCTCGCGCACGGCACTGGACACCTCCCGCAGCCAGCTGGCGGCGGCCGAAGCCTCGCACCGTGCCGCGCTGGCCTCGGTGGACCTGGCCGCTCGCTCATTGGAAGACACGGTCCTGCGCTCGCCGATCGACGGCGTCGTGTCGCAGCGCCTGGTGCAGCCCGGCGAGCGGATCGGCATCGACACCCGCATCCTCGAAGTGGTCGACCCGGCTCAGCTCGAACTGGAAGCCACGCTCACCGCCGCCGATTCGATGCGGGTGCGCACCGGCCAGACGGCCGTGCTGCAGGTCGAGGGCACGGGCGAGCCGGTGCAGGCGCGCATCGACCGGATCAACCCCGCGGCCCAGCCCGGCAGCCGCAGCGTGCTGGCCTACCTCGCCCTCACGGACCCGCACCCGGGACTGCGCCCCGGACTGTTCGCCCAGGGACAGGTGAGCACCGCCCGGACGCGGACCATCCTGATCCCGCTGTCAGCCCTGCGTACCGACAAGGCGCAGCCCTACGCGCAGGTGCTCCAGGACGACCGTGTCAGGCACCTCGCACTCGAGCCAGGCGCGCGCTCGGACCGCGCAGGCGAGACCTGGATCGCCGCCCCCGCCGTGCCGGAAGGCGCGTGGGTGCTGCGCGGCCATGTCGGCCCCCTGCCCGAAGGCACCGCCGTGCGGCTGCCGGCGCCGGCCCGCCCCTGAGGCGCCGAGGCCCTCGCCATGTGGATCACCCGCGTCAGCGTCCGCAATCCCGTGTTCGCGACCATGCTGATGCTGGCGCTGGTGGTGCTGGGCGCCTTCTCGCTGCAGCGCATGAAGGTCGACCAGTTCCCGCGCATCGACCTGCCCGTCGTCGTGGTCCTTGCGGACTATCCCGGCGCCTCGCCCGGCATCGTCGAAGCCGAGGTGACGCGCCGCATCGAGGAGGCCGTCAACGCGGTCTCCGGCATCGTGCACCTGCGCTCACGCAGCCTGCAGGGGCAGTCGGTGGTCATCATCGAGTTCGGCCTCCATGTGGATGGCCGGCGCGCGGCCGAGGACGTGCGCGAGCGCGTGGCCGCCGTCCGGCCCGCGCTGCGTCCCGAGGTGAAGGAACCGCGCGTGCTGCGCTTCGACCCGGCCAGCCGCGCGATCTGGTCCCTCGCGGTGCTTTCCGAGAACCCGGGCGCGCTCACGCCGGCAGAGCGGGTGCAGCTGACCTCCTGGGCCGACCAGGTGCTGCGCAAGCGGCTCGAGAACGTGCGGGGCGTCGGCGCCGTCACGATCGTCGGCGGCACGCGCCGCGAGATCAACCTCCACCTGGACCCGCAGGCCATGCAGGCGCTGGGCGTCACCACCGAGCAGGCCGTGGCCGCCGTGCGCGGCGAGAACCAGGACCTGCCGCTCGGCGTGCTGCGTTCGGCCACGCGCGAACAGGTCGTCCAGCTCGATGCGCGCATCGTCCGGCCGGAAGACTTCGGCAGCATCGTCGTGGCGCGCCGGGCCGGGATTCCGGTGCGCCTGGACCAGGTGGCCAAGGTGCACGACGGCGCCCAGGAACTCGAATCCCTGGCCCTCCACAACGGCGAGCGGACGCTGCTGATGTCGGTGCAGAAGGCGCAGGACGAGAACACCATTGACACCGTCGACGGGCTCCAGCGGGCCGTGCAGCAGCTGGCCGCCGAGCTGCCGCCCGGCGTCCGGCTGGAGCCCATCTACGACGGCTCGCGCCAGATCCGCGTTGCGGTGGACAACGTCCGGCGCACCCTGATCGAGGGTGCCGCGCTCACGATCCTGATCGTCTTCCTGTTCCTCAACTCGTGGCGATCGACCGTCATCACGGGTCTGACGCTGCCGATTGCGCTGATCGGCACCTTCTTCTTCATGCACCTGTTCGGCTTTTCGGTGAACACGGTGACGCTGATGGCCCTGTCCCTGTGCGTGGGGCTCCTGATCGACGATGCGATCGTGGTCCGCGAGAACATCGTGCGCCACCTGCAGATGGGCAAGCCGCCGGTCGCAGCCTCGCTCGACGGCACGCAGGAGATCGGCCTGGCGGTGCTGGCGACCACCTTCTCCATCGTGGCCGTCTTCCTGCCCATCGGCTTCATGGGCGGCATCATCGGCAAGTTCTTCCACGAGTTCGGCAT
>DAIMZU010000635.1:0-2364 GCA_036733845.1 Ramlibacter sp. | reverse complement strand
AGCCCGCCGAGCAGGCCCTGTCCCGGGCCATGCACGGCATCGCGCCAGACGCCCAGGCCCGCTTCGAGGCGGGGGATTACACCGGCTCGCTGCAGGCCCTGGCGGCCCTGCGCGACCCGGTCGATGCGTTCTTCGACCAGGTCATGGTCAACGCCGAAGACGAGCACCTGCGCCGCAACCGCCTCGGACTGCTCGCCACGCTGCACAAGGCCATGAACCGCGTCGCGGACCTGTCGCGGCTGGCGGCCTGATGGGTCCGGCAGGATAATCAGGGCCATGAACCGGCAGCAGCAGATCGACCTCTTCCTGCTGGACGCGCATCGCCTGGCCGTCCAGCGGCTGCGCCAGTGCCCGCAACGCGCCGAGCAGGCGCGCGCATTGCTTGCCCGCTGGCGCGAGCGCAATGGGCCCACCCGATCCGATCCGTATCGGGACGAGTGGGCACGGCTGCTCGATGCCGGTCCCGATGCGGTCGAGCATGTCGCCTGTGCGGAGAACGACCACGGCGCCGCCTTGCGCAGCGTCTCGCCGCTGTCCGTGCTGATCACCCAGCGCGAGCGCATGGACCTCCTGCAGCGCGCCCGGCGCAGCGCATGAAGCGCGACGAAGTCGAACACGTCCTGCGCGCCGCCGCTGCCATTGCACGGGAAAATTCCTTCGTGGTGGTGGGCAGTCAGGCCATCCTGCTGCCGTTTCCCGACGCGCCGCCGGAGTTGCTGGTTTCGCGCGAACTCGATCTCTATCCTGCGCTCGCTCCCGAGAAAGCCGACCTCATCGACGGCGCCATTGGCGCGCTGTCCAGCTTCGACGAGACCTTCGGCTATCACGCGGACGGCGTCGGGCCGGAGTCGGCCGTGATGCCTTCCGACTGGCGGGCACGCAGCCAATTGTTCTCCCTCGGCGACCTGACCGTGATCTGCCCCGAGGTTCACGACCTCGCCGTATCCAAGTGCGCGGCCATGCGCGAGAAAGACGCCGACTTCGTCCGCTGCCTGCTCCGGTGCAGCATGATTTCGGCGCCGGAACTCCTGCAGCGCATCGCCGCACTCGATGCATCCCGGCACCCGGTCGCCGCCATCGAAGCCTGGGCCCGGCGGCGGATCGCGGAGGCCGGGCACCCATGACCCCCAGGCTCGTCATCCTCGACCGCGACGGCACCATCAACGTCGACAGCGACTTCTTCGTCAAGTCGCCCGACGAGTGGGAACCCCTGCCCGGCGCGCTCGAGGCCATCGCCCGCCTGAACCACGCGGGCTGGCACGTCGCCGTCGCGTCCAATCAGTCGGGCTTGGGCCGGGGCCTGTTCGACCTGACAGCGCTCAACGCCATGCACGCCAAGATGAACAAGCTGCTGGCCGCCCATGGCGGACGCATCGATGCCGTGTTCTTCTGCCCGCATGCCCCGACCGAAACCTGCGGCTGCCGCAAGCCCCTGCCGGGCCTGTTCGAGCAGATCGGCGAGCGCTTCGGAGTGGACCTGCGCGGCGTCCCCACCGTGGGCGACACGCCGCGCGACCTGCTGGCCGGCGCCGCGGCGGGGTGCGAGCCGCACCTGGTGCTGACCGGCAAGGGCGCGGCCTGGCGCGGCCGACCGCTGTCGGACAGCTTTCCTCCCGGAACCCGGGTGCACGAAGACCTCGCGGCCTTCGCCGAGCACCTCGTCACCCGATCCGCCGATCCCCGCTGAAGCGGACTTTTTTCCTGCGAGCGACCTTGAACTTCCTGCGATCGATCCTGCACGCCCTCTGGATGCTCATCACCGTCATCCCCTGGGCCCTGGCCCTGCTGGCGGTCTCCCTCGTGCGCCGCGGTGACCCCCTGTACTGGATGGCCGCGGGCTGGCTGCGCCTGGCCGTGGGCGGCGCGCGCGTGATCCTGGGCATCCGCGTGCGGGTCACCGGCATGGAGAACCTGCCGACCGGGGAAACCTCGCCGGCCGTCCTGCTGCTGAAGCACCAGTCCACCTTCGAGACCTTCCTCATGCCCACGCTCATGCCGCATCCGCTGGCCTACGTGTTCAAGCGCGAACTGCTGCAGGTTCCGTTCTTCGGCTGGGCCATGGGCCGGCTGGACATGATCCACATCGACCGCAACATGCGGACCCAGGCCTTCCACCGGGTGGTCGCCCAGGGCAAGCGCCTGCTTGCGCGCGGCACCTGGATCATCATGTTCCCCGAAGGCACCCGGACCGAACGTGGCCAGAAAGGCGTCTACAAGAGCGGCGGCACCCGGCTCGCGGTGGCGACAGGCGCGCCCGTCATTCCGGTCGCGGTCACCTCCGGGCGCTGCTGGCCGCGCAAGGCCTTCGTCAAGCGGCCCGGCGTGGTCGAAGTCTCCATCGGCCGGCCCATTCCCAGCGAAGGC
>DAIMZU010000634.1:0-2366 GCA_036733845.1 Ramlibacter sp. | reverse complement strand
GTACTCGGGGGTGAGGCATCGGCGCCCGGCAGCACCGATTCGGGCCCGAGGTAGGAGCAGTCCTGGGCCTCGTCCTGCCCGATCCACACGCCCGGGTCTTCCGCCGCGTCGGGGCTGAACTCGGACGGCGCGGCCAGGGCGTCGTCGGCAGCGGAACGCGCGACCGCATCGCGCCCCTCGCGCAGGGTGGCCGCATGGATGGCCGCGAGCCGGTCGAGGAAGCGGGCGGTGAGTTCCGGCGGATAGCCGATGGATTCAAGGCCCTCGCGCAGCCGGGTGATCAGACCGGGCACCAGCTGGGCCAGACGATGCTGGCGCGCACGGCGCACCGGGCCCTGCCGCACGCTCCAGAGCAGGTCGGCGACCAGGGCATGGCGACCCTGCGGGTCGTCCGAGCCGTCCTGGCAGCCCAGCTTGCTCTCGGCCACCGCCTGCGCCCAGGCGTGGCGCAGGAAGTCGGTCACGAATTCAGGCGCACCGGCCTGGGCCGCGGCGTCCCGGAACTCGGCGGCGAAGCGTTGCGCGAGCAGGTTGCGCTGCTCGGCATGCACCAGGGCCCGGGCGGCCTCCTCGCGCCGCTGGCGGGCGGCGGCATCGTGCGCATCCCAGGCCGCCTGCAGGCGCTCGAGAGCGGCCTGGAAGTGCTCGGCCAGCGGCGTCTGGCCAGCCAGCTCGGCGGCCGTGGACTCGATGCCAGCCAGGAACAGCGCCCAGCCTTCGTCCGATTCGACGGAAAAGGCCAGGCTTCGCTGCGTCATGGCTTCGAGCAGGCGGCGACCCGGATGGAGCCGGTCGGAGAAGAAACGCGAATCTTCCCGGGCCAGGGCCAGCACGCTGGGCTCCAGCGCTCGCAGCTGCTGCTTGTATGCGGCCACGAGCCGGCCGTCTTCGACGAGATTGTCGAACATCAGCCGCACCACCTGCTCGCCAAGCGCCTGGCCGATGCGGGCCACCGCGGCACGCCCCTGCGATGCCAGCAGGTCCTGCGGCCCGCCGCCATGCCGCGCGGCGCGCTCGTCCTGCAGGCGGCGCAGCAGTTGCTCCTCCTGCTGCAGGTCCTGCAGCAGGGCCATCGACGCGGGCACCGTGTGCAGGAACTCGCCGGGACCGGCCGGCGCGGCATCGAAATCGCCGGCAAGCAGCTTGCGCAGGCGGTCCAGGGTGAGCAGCGTGCGCGCGAGCGAGCGCGAGACGGGCGAGCCGCTTGCGCCGGCCCCGGCCGCGTCGCGGCGGCCCGCGGCCGGCACAGCCGGATCGACCCCGGTGGACGACAGCCAGTCGCCGACTTCGCGGTAGACCCGGCGCAGCTGGGCCCCGAGGAGCCCGGCGGCAGGCAGGATGAGCGCATCGCGCGCCGGCCCTTCGGATACGCGGACCCACAGCGCCGATTGCAGGGCCTGGACGAAGACTTCCGGCCGCAGCGGGTTCAGGCCCGCCTGGATGCTGCGCCAGCCCAGGAGGGTGCTGACCAGCGCGTCGAGCCGGGGCAGCACGTCGTCGACCATGCGGGCGACTTCCTGCTGGGCCCGTGCCAGTTCGATGCTGCGGTCGAGGTCGGCATCGCCCAGCAATTGCAGGTCTTCGAAGCGAAGCAGGTCGGTCGCATCGGCATCGGTGCCGCCGCCCTGGTAGAGCAGGCGCTCGAGTTCGCTTCGAAAGTCCATGCGCAAGGCGGGCAGGTCGGCCACCAGGGCGTCCACGACCGCCCGGATGCCGGGCTGCTGCAGCGCCGGGTGGCGCCGGGGACCGGACGGCGCGCTCGCCTGGACCAGGCCCTCGATCACGTGATCGACGAGTACCTCGCTCTGCGCGGCCACATGCCCGAGGCAGTCGGCCAGGGTGGGCTGGCGGACGGTGGGGTCGTCGGAGACCCCCAGGCGCAGGTGCAGCAGCTTCGACATGGAATGAATGATGGGCTGGCCCCCATTATGGGCACGGGCTGACTGCCTCGGCAGTGTGCTGTTGCGCCGCCGCCGCGGGCGCGGCCCGGAAATCCGTGCGACAATGCACGCAGGACGCCCCACAGGCTTCCCAGCCGCGCGACCAGTGACCGCGGCGCCAGCAGTCCTGCTGGGGACGAGGCGGCCCGCACGGGCCCACCCGCATCCACCTTTCAAGAGAACCGATTCGCCCTGACTGGGCCGGCACGAAATGCCGGTCGGGCCGATCCCATGCGCCCTGGACGTGGCGCTCACCATCGCATGAATTTCGAAGAACTCCAACTCGCACCCGCCATCCTCCAGGCCGTGCGCGAACAAGGCTACGACACCCCCACCCCCATCCAGGCGCAGGCCATCCCTGCCGTGCTCGAAGGGCATGACCTGCTCGCCGGGGCGCAGACCGGCACCGGCAAGACAGCCGCGTTC
>DAIMZU010000633.1:0-2370 GCA_036733845.1 Ramlibacter sp. | reverse complement strand
GGCTGGGCACATGGCTGCGCACGTGCCGCACCACCATGCTGACCTCGCCCCGCTGCACGTAGACGTTGAACCGGAAACGCCCCAGCCTGTCCAGGGTGAGCGCCAGGTCGCACTCGAGGTCGCGCTGGAACTGCGCGACCTGCTCGGGCGTCATGATGGCGCGGGCGAGTTCCCAGACGGCCCCGCGCGCCAGCGGCTGCTTCGCCAGTGGCACGAGTTGGCCCTCGACCTTGCAGGTGGCCGGAGCGCCGACGGTGAGGAACAGGTCCGAGGCGTCGAGCCGGACCATGGAAGCAAGGAAGTCCAGGAGTTCAGGTGCCTGCCCGACGGACTCTTCAGTCAATGGCATGGGTGACAGTGAAAGCACGAGTCATGGCTTATTCTGACCCATCCGGGCCGCCACAGCAAAGCCAGGCGATTTCCGCGCGCGAGCGCCGAACCCGCGTTCAGGCGGCGCGCCGCTGCGGAGTGCTCATGAGGCGCAGTTCCTGGGCGCCGGTTCCGAGGGACAGCCGAACGCGCAGGGCCAGGTCGGTCCGCGAATCGGCATGGTCGAGCGCCTCCTGCAGGCTGATGTGGCCGCAGCGATACAGTTCGTGGAGCGACTGGTCGAAGGTCTGCATGCCCACCTCGTTGGACTTGGCCATGGTGGACTTCAGTTCGTCCACCTGGCCCTTGAGGATCAGCTCGGAGACGTAGGGCGTCTTCAGCAGGACTTCGGTGGCGGGCACCCGGCGTCCCTGCTGACCCTCCAGCAGGCGCAACCCCACGACGGCCTGCAGGTTGAGCGACAGATCCAGCAGTATCTGCTGCTGAGCCTCCGGCGCAAAGAAGTGCCGGATCCGCTCGATGGCCTGGTTGGCGTTGTTCGCGTGCAGGGTCGACACGCACAGGTGGCCCGTCTGCGCATAGTGCAGCGCGTGGGCCATGGTCTCCGCGTCACGGATCTCGCCGATCATGATCACGTCCGGGGCTTCCCGCAGCGCGTGGCGCAAGGCATCGCCGAAGCTGCGCGTGTCGATGCCGACCTCGCGCTGGTCGACGATGCCGCGACGGTGCGCGAGCATGTATTCGATCGGATCCTCCACCGTGAGGATGTGACCCGGCAGGACCTGGTTGCGGTGGTCCAGCATGGCGGCCAGCGTCGTCGACTTGCCCGCGCCCGCCGCGCCGACCACCAGCACGAGCCCTTGTCGCAAGGTCGCGAGTCGTTGCAGGACCGGCGGGAGTCCGAGCTCCTCGAGGCTGGGCACATGGCTGCGCACGTGCCGCACCACCATGCTGACCTCGCCCCGCTGGACATAGACGTTGAAGCGGAACCGCCCGATTCCGTCCACGGCCAGCGCCAGGTCGCACTCGCGGTCGTGCTCGAACTGCTTCAGCTGCTCGCGACTCATGACCGTCTGAGCCAACGCGGCGACCTCGCCCGGCGCGAGCGGGCGGTCGGAGATGGGGACCAGCGCGCCTTCGATCTTCAGGGTCGGAATCGCGCCTGTGGTCAGGAACAGATCGGATGCCTGCTGCGCGCCCATCCGTTCGAGCCAGCCGTGCAACACCGCATCCGCTTCATGGGTGGCCGCTGGGGCCACTGCCTTCAACTGCACCATCGACAACTCCCTTCGCCATTGCGGCGCGATTCTGGCTCGCACGCCGGCGCCCTCATCAGGTTGCCTTCGGTGCCGAGTGCCTATCGTGTTAAGGGTTGTTGCAGATGTGTGTAGGAGAACACCGCAGAGTCAGAGCAGGAATGTGACCGTTTGTTGCTGCGCTAATCGAGCAGCCCGGGCAGCCATAGCGACAGCGCGGGGAACGCGCACAGGATGACCAGCCGCACCAGGTCGGCGGCAATGAAGGGCATGGTGCCTCGGTAGATACCGACCAGGCTGATGTCCCGCGCAATGGAATTGATGACGAAGACATTGATGCCCACGGGGGGACAGATCATGCCGAAGGTGACCGCCATGACGACGATCACGCCGAACCAGATGGGGTCGAACCCGAGCTGCATCATGGCGGGGTACACGATCGGAACGGTCAGCAGGATCATGGCGAGCTCATCCATGATGGCCCCGAGGATGAAATAGCCGACCAGCACGAACGCGAGGACGCCGTACGGCCCGATGGGCAGGTTCACCAGGAAGTCCACCGCCTTCTGGGTGAACTGAGTGATCGTGAGGAAGTAGCCGAAGAGAAAGGCGCCCAGCACGATGACCATGATGGCCGAGGAGACCCGCAGGGCATCGACCATTGCGTCGCGGATCTCGCGCGGTCCGAGCCGTCTGCGCAGGACGCCGATGACGAGGGTGCCGGCGGCACCGACGCCCGCCCCCTCGGCCACCGTGAACAGGCCGCCGTAGATGCCACCGAGCA
>DAIMZU010000632.1:0-2377 GCA_036733845.1 Ramlibacter sp. | reverse complement strand
CGACGCCATCTACGACCCGGACGCCCTGTGGGTGCTCGACGAACACCGGGTGGCGGGACAGCCGGTGCTGCCCGGCACCGCCTACGTGGAGATCGCGCGGGCTGCGCTGGCGGTGGTGCACCCGGGCGCGCCGGTCGAGCTGCGTTCGCTGTCTTTCGAGAAAGCCATGGTGTTCGATGCCGGTGCCCGGCGGGTGCAGGTTCGCCTGAGGCCGGAAGGAGAATCGCACGCCTTCCTGGTGCGAAGCCGGGCACCCGGCGACGCCGGAGGGACCGCGCATGCCCGCGCCACGGAGGGGCGGGATGCCGGCCAGCTGCTGGCCGCGCCCGCACCGTCGGGTCCGTGGCAATCCGCACGCGCGCCCCAGGCACGCAGCGCCGCGCTGGCGTTCGGCCCGCGCTGGGACAACCTGGACCGGATGCGGCTGGCGCAACGCTCGGCCGTGGCCTGGCTCGCGCTGCCGTCCGGCTTCGAGGGTGATCTGGCGCAATGGGGCTGCCATCCGGCCCTGCTCGACATGGCGGCCACCTTCGGGCTGCACGTGGTCGACGAGTCGCTGCGCGAGGGACGGCTGTTCGTGCCGGTGTCCATCGACCGCATCCGGCTGGCCGCTGCGCTTCCGGCGCGGTTTTCCAGCCGCGTGGAACTGCGCGGGCAGCCCGGACACGGGCTCGCGCTGTTCGATGTCGCGCTGCATGACGAGTCGGGCCGCCCTCTGGCGACGCTGGAGGGCCTGACGATGCGAGCCATCGACCCGGCGGCGCTGTCCGCGGTGCGGCCGGCGACGGCCCGGGCCCCCTCGACCGCCGAGACGCTGCTGTCCTGCGGCATCCGGATGCAGGACGCGCCGGCCGTGTTCGCCAGGTTGCTCGAGACTCCCGCGCCGCTGGTGACGGTGTCCTCGGTCGACCTCGGCGCCGTGCAGCGCAAGTTGGCGCCGGCGCCCCGGGTCGCGCAGCCCGCCGGGGGCGTGGCCACGGCGGCCGAAGCGGCCGCCTCCGCGGGCGCTGGTGGCGCAACGCTGACACCGCTGGAGGAGGCGCTGGCACAAGTCTGGCGCGAGTTGCTCGGGGTCGACCAGGTCGGCCGTGACGACGACTTCTTCGCGCTGGGTGGGCACTCGCTCGTGGCGGTGCGCCTCTTCGCGAGGATCCGCAAGCAGTACGGCGCCGACCTGCCCCTGGCGACCTTGTTCGAAGCGGCGACCTTGTCCCGGCTGGCTGAACGCGTGGCCGAAATCGCCACCTGCGGCCTGCCCGAAGTGTCATCCCAGGCGGCCGAGGCCGCGCAGGCCCAAGGCGGGGCGGAAGCGGCGATGGGTGACGGCGAGGCCGGCCGGCCGGCCTCCAACGTCATCCCCCTGGGCAAGCGTGCCTGGTCTCCGCTGGTCCAGATCTGCGCCGGCGAACCCGGGCGCCGCCCGCTGTTCTGCGTCCACGGCGCCGGTGGCAACGTGCTGAACTTCAAGCTCATCGCCGACCGCGTCGGCGCGGACCAGCCCTTCTTCGGGCTGCAGGCGCAGGGCGTGGACGGGCGGCTGCCGCCGCTGCAGTCGGTCGAAGCGATGGCCACCCAGTACCTCGAGGCCATGCGCTCCGTCGCGCCTGCGGGCCCCTACCGGCTGGCCGGCTATTCCGCGGGCGGGCTGATCGCGCTGGAGATGGCGCAGCAGCTTCGGGCGGCCGGCGAGCCGGTGGAGATGCTGCTGATGATCGACACCTTGTCGCCGGAGGCGGCACGCACGCCCGTCCCCTTGTGGCGAAAGCTCTGGCTGATGCGCAAGTGGTCGCTCGCCTTCGCCCTGGACTGGCCGGCCCGCCGCCGCCGCGGGCGTGAAATCGAGTTGCGCTACACGCAGGCGCTCGAGCAGCTGGCGCGGGGCGAGCCCCTGCCACCGGAGCTGGTGGACTTCCACCTGTTCCGCAACTTCCTGGCGGCGCAGTCGCGCTACGAGCCGCAGCCCTACGAGGGCGACGTCAAGCTGTTCAAGGCGCGCGAATGCGAGACGCAGTACCTGCAGGCCGGCCGCTGCCTGGGCTGGGAGCGCCACGTGCGCGGGGACATCGAGGTCACCACCGTCGACGGCTCGCACTTCTCGATGATGAACGAGCCGGGCCTGAGCCAGCTCGCGCGGGGCCTGCGGGCGGTGCTTGACGAGGCGGATGGCCGTGCTCGTCCGTCGCCCGGCACCGGCCAGGCCGGTGGGGTGCGCGGGTGGTGGAGGCGGCTCGCGCGCTGAGCACGGCCATCCCCTGGTGTCCCTCACCCCGACCCTCTCCCGCCTGCGGCGGGAGAGGGTGACTTCAGCCGGTGCGGGCGTCCGGTTCTCCGTGGCCGCGGAGGGAAAGGGCCTATCGGGTAAGGTTCGCCCATGCGC
>DAIMZU010000631.1:0-2384 GCA_036733845.1 Ramlibacter sp. | reverse complement strand
CCAATGACGCGCATCATGCGCGAATTCCACAGGCCGGACATCCGCTTCGAGCCCCGCCCCTGGGGCCTGCAACTGACCACCTTGCGCCCCATGACGCCGGAGCTCACCCACGTGCGGGTCACCCAGGCGGTGTTCCCGCACACCTTCGTCATCCCGCTGTCCGAGACGCTCACCATCACGCAGGTGCACGTGCCGGTGGACGACACGCACACCTACTGGTATTCCATCTTCACCAGCTTCGCTGGCCCGGTCGACAAGGAAGCCATGCGCGAGCAGCGCCTGAAGTACACCACCCTGCCCGACTACATCCCCCGCTCCGGCGCGCACGACCGCTGGGGGTTCGATCCCGCCGAGCAGCGCAGCCGGACCTACCTGGGCATGGGCGAGGACGACATCAATGTCCACGACCAGTGGGCCGTGGAGAGCATGGGCCCCATCCAGGACCGAACGCGCGAACACCTGGGCACCACCGACAAGGTGATCATCGCCAACCGCCGCATGCTGGTGGCCGCCATCGCGGCCCTGGCGGACAGCGGTGCGACACCGCCTGGCGCGGCCGACCCGGCGCTGCACGCCGAACTGCGCGGCCCGGATACGGTGGACGGCATCGCACCGGCCGGCGAGTGGGCGCAGTGGTGGCGCGAGCAGGTCGACGCCAAGCGCCAGCGGGCACCCTGGACGCCCAAGCCGCAGCCCGCCGCCACCGCGGCATGAGCGCGGCCCGCTTCGCCGAACGCTGCGGCCTGCACGACGGCGCACGCGCCGCGGCGATCGACCGCATCGAACACCTTGCGCAGTCGGCCGGCATCGAGCTCGTCCGCATCGCCTGGTGCGACCTGCACGGCGTCACGCGCGGAAAGACGCTGGCCATCCAGGGACTGCGCCGCGCCCTGATGGACGGGGTCGGCATGGTTGGAACACTGATGCTCAAGGACAGCTCGGACCGCACCGCCTGGCGCGTGTTCGAGCCAGGCGGCATCGACGAGCTTCCCGGCTTTGCGGGCGCGAGCAACCTGCTGCTGATGGCCGAGCCGGCGAGCTGGCGTGTGCTGCCCTGGGCCGGGCGCACGGCCTGGCTGCAGGGACAGCCCTGGTTCCAGGATGCCACGCCCGTCCCCCTCGACAGCCGCCGCGTGCTGCAGGCGGCACTGGACCGGCTCGCCCGGCGCGGCTGGGGCCTGCGCTGCGGGCTGGAGGTCGAGTTCCACATCTACCGCATCGAGGACGAGCAGGCCACGCTCGACCCGCACCGAGCCGCCTGGCCCGGCGAGCCGCCGCGGGTCAGCATGGTGCACCCGGGCTACAACCTGCTGGCCGAGAACTGGTTCGACCGTGCCGAGGCTCCCCTGCGGATCGTGCAGCACACCGCGCAGGCGCTGGGCCTGCCACTGTCCTCGCTCGAGATCGAACTCGGCCCGAGCCAGGTCGAAGCGGTGTTCGACGCGACCGATGCGCTGACGGCCGCGGACAACATGGTCCTGCTGCGCAACGGCGTGCGGCAGGCCCTGCACCGCGCGGGCTACCACGCGACCTTCATGTGCCGGCCGCCCTTTCCCAACATCATGTCCAGCGGCTGGCACCTTCACCAGTCCCTGGTCGACCTCGCCACGGGCGAGAACCTGTTCCGCAGGGGCCACCCGGCGCCTGGCAGCACCGCGACCGAGGCCCGCCACACGCTCTCCGATCTCGGCGCGCAGTGGCTGGCCGGCCTGCTGGCCCATGCGCGTGGCATGGCCGTGTTCTGCACGCCCACCATCAACGGCTACGGGCGCTTTCGCCCGAACGCGCTCGCTCCGCAGGCGGTGCTCTGGGGACGGGACAACCGGGGTGCGATGCTGCGCCTGGTGGGCGGGGGCGGTGACCCGGCCACCCGCATCGAGAACCGCATCGGCGAACCGGCCGCCAACCCCTACCTCTACATGGCCGCGCAGATCCACGCCGGCCTCGACGGCGTCGAGCGCGGCCTGGAGCCGCCGCCCGGCACCGAGGCGCCCTACGCGCCGGCGGACGCGATGCTGCCGCGCGACCTCGGCGAGGCGCTCGATGCGCTGGCTGCCGACGCCACCCTGGCCACCGCGTTCGGACCCGGCTTCGTCGCCTACCTCGACCGGATCAAGCGGGCGGAGATCGACCGGCACGCGCAGGCGCAGGACAAAGAAGAGTTCGAGCGTCGCGAGTACTTCAGCCGCATCTGAGCACCCGCCCGGGAAGCACCCGGCACGACTGAACGCCTTGGTATACAATAGGCGCCTGCCCGCGTCTTCACAGGCGCTACTTGCTGCAAGCAGTCACCGGCCCTCTGCGCGAGGTCCATCACGCCGGTCCCTGCATGCCCCGGCCCGGCAGCGCCGGCCCGTTTTCCCTCCCCCCGACGCCCCGCGGCC
>DAIMZU010000630.1:0-2394 GCA_036733845.1 Ramlibacter sp. | reverse complement strand
TGCTGGCACACCACGCGAAGAACGAGTTGCGTGCGGAGCTGTCGTTGCCGCTGGACGTCGGTAGCGACGGCCGCGTTTCCGTGTGGCAGGAACGGATCATCTTGCGGGCTCAGCCGCTGGATGGCGAACAGGTGGTGATCACGCCCCCTGTCCAGCCTGACATCGACGTTGCGGTTCGGCGGAAGGCATGAGCTACGGTGCAGAGTTCAACCCGAACCGCCTAGGCCTTGCTCGTCGACGTCGAGGGCTCACAAAGAGGAAGTTGGCTGAGCTCATCGGCGCAGATGTGCGGGCGGTTACCGCGTATGAGAGCGGAGAGTACAAGCCTGAAAGAGAACGGCTCCTCGCTCTAGCTGACCAACTGCACTTCCCGGTGCAGTTTTTTGTTGGATCGGACGTAGAGGAGGTGACACCCGACGTAGTCAGCTTCCGGTCCATGTCGAAGATGACCGCCGGCCAGCGGGATGCAGCGCTAGGCGCTGGCGCGGTCGCGCTCATGCTGAACGAGTGGATCGAGCAGCGCTTCGAGTTGCCGGCGGCGCAGTTGCCTGACCTCAGCCACGAGTCCAGCCCTGCTGCGGCTGCAGCCGCATTGCGCCGAATCTGGGGTCTCGGCGAGTTGCCGATCAAGAACATGGTGCATCTGCTGGAAGCGCGTGGCGTGCGGGTGTTCTCACTGTCGCTGGACACTGCCCACGTGGACGCGTACTCCATGTGGCATGCGTCTACGCCGTTCGTGTTCCTCAACACGATAAAGTCCTGTGAACGCAGCCGCTTCGATGCCGCCCATGAACTCGGGCACTTGGTCCTTCATCGTCATGCTGGCCCGAAGGTCAAGGACGCTGAGCGCCAGGCCAACGAGTTTGCATCGGCGTTTCTCATGCCGGAAGGAAGCGTTCTGGCCAACGCGCCTGTCATGGCCACTGTAGACCAACTGATCTCACACAAGGTGTTCTGGACAGTCTCTGTCGCAGCGCTTGCCTACAGGCTGAAAGATCTGAAGCTTGTCAACGAGTGGCACTACAGATCTCTGTGCATCGAGATGGCGCAACGTGGCTACCAGAAGTCAGAGCCAAATAGCGCGCCCCGGGAGACGTCACAGGTCTTCCAAAAGGTGTTCGCAGCACTGCGGGAGGATGGCATGACGCGCGCCGATATTGCCGATCAACTTGCCGTACACGTCAACGAACTCGACGAGTTGGTCTTCGGCTTAGCGCTGACCGCGCTGGTAGGTGATGCGCAGGCGCAGAGCCGCCCGCGACGGCCAGTGCTGCAAGTGATCGAGGGTGGGCGCGATTAGGCCTGTCTTATCAGCTGGGGTGCGGGTTCTGAACACACGTCGAAGACAAAGGCTATCTGATTGAGTGGCAAATCATGGTGCGTGCCAGCCGAAGCATGACCGAAGAACTGCTCGCTAGTTCGGGACGCTACCCGAACAACCCAGACTGCTGTACCGCGCATGGGGTGCTGGATCGCCTCATCGAATTTGAAACTGACCTCGACTGAGGTGCGCATGGCCGCGCCCGCCGCAAGCTTGCAACGGTTCAGGCTGGCGGAGCTTCAAACCGACCGCTAGCGCCAAAAGCGGGTCCATGAGAATTCACGCCCAGCAGATAAAGCGGTAGCATCAAAAAAACCGGGCTGAAGCCCACAACAAGATCTAGGGACGGATATTGAATCAGCGGCAACTTGATCTGCCAGGGCTTTTGGCCGCGCCCAACGACGCAGACGACGGCGAAGCGCAAGCGCACGTGCATGACCGGGGAGAGCTCCACGTGCACATGAACGGCGCCATCCCAGTGTCGACCATTCGGGAGATCATGGCCGACGAAGCAACGTCGCTTCCGGCTGGCTTTGATTTTGGGCGGGATATGACCCGCCTAGCAGCGTGCAAATCGCTGGCGGAATACCTCACGCCTTGGCAGGTGCTGCGTCTCTTTCCCAAGAAGCGCGCAAACCTCGATCGCCTTGCACATGCTGTTCTTGCAAGCCTAGCAGAGAACGCCGTGCGTTTCGTCGAGCTTCGCAGCAGCGTTCTGTACCTGACCGGACTTCAGAGCTGCACGCCGGCACAGGCATTGGAACGCCTCATCGAATCGACCGGCAGCGCGGCTCAGCACCACGGCATCCGGCGTGGCTTGATCCTCACCGTGACTCGGGGCGACTACGGCGCCTCCAATCTCGCTACCCTCTTGCAGGCCTACGAGGACCTCGGACGGCCGAAGGATGCGGCCTTTGCGCAGCCGGGTGGTTGTTTCGTTGGCGGCGTTAGGCCTGGCTGGGTCGCTGGCCGGTTGCCAGCGCAAGGAGGCCGAGGCACCGGAGTTGCCGGTGCAGACGGTCTCGGGGTTTCTGGAGATTGCAGGGGTGCTGGATCGCCGGGGAGAACAGGGG
>DAIMZU010000629.1:0-2403 GCA_036733845.1 Ramlibacter sp. | reverse complement strand
CGCGGATCGGATGCAGGGCGTTGGAGACGTGGCGAAAGCCGTTGTCCCAGAACGCCAGCACCTGCAGTCCGGTCGCGCGGGTGATTGCGGCGCCCAGTACGCGTCCCAGTTCGCCGTCCAGCGTGCGCAGCGCGGCTTCGCGGTCCTGCACGGCAAAGGGCAGCTCGAGGATCCCGAGTTCGGGCACCCGGTGCGAGAGGTAGCCCGACGCCATGTAGGCGATTTCGCGACCGCCCTGTTCGAGCGACGCGAACAGGCTCGCGGCGCTCTCGCCATCGGCGGTCACGTCGGCCTGGAACTGCACGGTGGCGCCGAAGCCGCCAGAGCCGAGTGCGTGCGCCAGGTCCTGCAGGGCCGCCGTGTTGATGGAGGCCTTGCCCTGGTAGCCGGCGATCCGGACAGGAGGGGGCGACATGGGGTGTCAGGTGGCCTGGATGTTGGCTTCCTGGATGATGCGCTGCCAGCGCACGAAGTCCTCGTCGATGATGCGCGTGAGCTCCGAATGACCGCGCGGCCAGGGGTCGAGGCCGGCACGCGCGAGCTGCGCCTGGAAGTCGGCGTCGGCCGTGATCGCCTGCGTTTCGCGGCGCAGCGTCTCGATCGCCTCGGCGGGGGCTTCGCGGTGCAGGAAAAGCGCGATCCAGGACGAATAGTCGTAGTTGCGCACGCCCTGCTCCTGCAGGGTGGGGATGTCACGGTGCTGGGGATGCCGCTCGGTGCCGCAGAAGCCGATCAGGCGCACCCGCTTGTCCTGCAGGAAGGGCTGCGCCAGCGACAGCGCCATGGACATCAGCTGCACTTCGCCGGAGGCCGTGGCCAGCGTCGCCTGGCTCGCGCCGCGGTAGGGCACGTGCACGAGCTTGACGCCGGCGTAGGCATTGAACATCTCGGTGGCCAGGTGCTGCGGGCTGCCCACCCCGCCCGAGGCGTAGGTGATGCGCTCGCCGGCCTTGGCCGCGCGCACCAGGTCCTGCACGTCCTTGAAGGGCGAGTTGGCGGGAACGGCGAAGAACGTCGGGATGTTGGCGATGCCGCCCACGGGCACGAAGTCGCGCCGCGGCTCGCTTTTCATGTTGCGCGCCTGCAGGTGCGGCAGGATGGTCATGATGCTGTTGTTCAGCGCGGCCACGGTGCGGCCGTCGGGCCGCGCGCGTGCCAGGCGCTCCAGGCCGACCAGTCCCGCGGCCGCCGCGACGTTCTCGACCGCGAAGCCCGCGCCGAGCCGGGCGCCCAGCCGCTCGGCCAGCTGGCGCACCGCGACGTCCGAGGCGCTGCCGGCCTGCAGCGGCAGGACGATGGTCACCGGGCCGTCTGGATACTTCTGGGCCCAGGCGGGCAGGCCCAGGCTGGCCGCGAGGCCGGCGGCCCCGGTCCCGAGGAATACGCGTCGTTGCAGCATGTCTGTCTCCTTCGATGTCTCTCGTCGATTGCCCGGCAGGTCCGCTGCATCGGCGGACCCGTCCGGGGGTGCGGCCTTCAGGCGCCGCTCAGAAGCTCGCAGCCGGGATCGGGGGCTTTTCGGCCATCACTTCTGAGGCGGACTTCTCGTTCTCGCCGGCATCGGTCCAGGTGGGAACGCGCCCGAGCGCGGCCGCCTCTTCCCAGGGGAAGTTCAGTTCGACCTTGATGCCGTTGACCGGCTCGCGCATGAACAGCTGGTAGAGCCGCGAGTTGTGGGCCTTGCGTTCGCTGAACTCGACGCCATTGCGCGTGAGCCGGTCGACGAACTCGGCCAGGCCGTCGCAGTTGATGCACAGGTGGTCGATGCGCCCCGAACCCGGCGCGCCTGCGGCGCCGTAGTCGATGCCCGCCTGGTCGCTCGGTGTCTTGAGGTAGGTGTCCTGGTGCTCGGAATACCGCGCCTTGCCGATGTGGATCACATCCTGCTCGCCGATGTAGAGCCAGTACACGGGAAAGCCGAATTCCGGGTGGTAGCCCTCGCGGAAGCCGAGGTTCGTGACGAACCAGTCGCGCGTGGCTTCGGGGTCGTGCGTGAGGATCAGCAGGTGTTCGAGAAAACGAAGTGCCATGGCGTGCTCCAGTGTGAGCTGCGGTGTGCTTACTTGGCGTGCTCGGCGGCGACGGGCCGCGTCTCGCCGCTGTCGGTCAGGGTGCGCGTGGCGCTGACCGACGCGTAGATCCAGAGGATCTTCATGGGCTCGGTCTCGGACTTGTTGCGGAAGCGGTGCGAGACGTTGGCCGGCAGGAAGGTGGTGTCCAGCGGCTTGAGCTCGTAGGTCTTGTCCTCGATGTCCAGGAACGCGTGGCCGCTGAGCAGCACCACGCTTTCCTCGCAGTTGTGGCTGTGGAAGGGAATGGCGGTACCGCCGGCGAACTCGGTGATGCCGTTGATGAAGCCCGTCGCGCCGACCGAGGGCAGCACCAGCGGCGTGGTGCGGGCGC
>DAIMZU010000628.1:0-2411 GCA_036733845.1 Ramlibacter sp. | reverse complement strand
GCCGCGTGAATCGTGGGTTAAGAACTACACGAAACAGGGGCAAGGTCATGCTGCCACTGAGCAAGGACTGCGTAAAGACCGCCAACTGCTGTCGATTTTTGAGCGGAACTACAAGGCCGAACTTGATGCACTCTACGCTCAGAAAACTCAACTGTTCGAAGAAAAAGAAGGTCTGCTTGCCGACGCCCAGGCCATGAAGGCGGAGCGCTCGGCCGCGCATGACGATCTTCAAGAGGCCTATGACGACCTCGAGGATGCGAAGAGCGATGTCGATCGTTGGTATGCAAAGTCTGAGCGAACGCCATGGCTGTTCGGCAATGGCGGCAAAAAACTTCCTAAGCATTCATTGTTCGGCCAGAGCCACGGTGATCTGTCTTCGGCAAAGTACCGCCGTGGTGAAGCTGTGAGTGATATTGGCGACAGCAAGCGAAGGATTGCCGACATTAAGGCCAGGCAGGCAGCGGCTCGGCAGGCGATTGATCGGAACTATGCCGAAATCGGCGCGGTCATGGAGAAGATTGGCGCAGTAAAAAAAGATCGCCAACACATGTACGACCTGAAGAGTGAAGGCGTTGATCCCGCCGTCTTGCGCACGACGATTCAGACCGCCCAATCGACGTTGACGGACTTGGAGCGGCAGTTGCGAAGTTCGGAAAACCAGCGTCTTGCGGTGATCCAGGAAACCCAGGCACGGTTGGGATTGGGCGAGCGGGAGGCCGCCGTTGCAGACCTGCTTTCGAGGAAGGCTCGATTTGTGGAAGATTTTGACTCTGAGCAGAGTCGAGCAACCCGGCAAGACGAACATCGTCGCCAATGGATGGCCAGTCATGCGTAGTCAATCTTTGCCACAGCCCGCTGATACCCGCTAAAACACGTTACGCGAAGTGCCCTTGGTTTTTAGCATGAGCAGCGTTTTCCACTTAAACGCCTGCCATGCACAACGACGAACCAATCTTCTGCGCGAACGCCGATCGGCCGCGCCACCCCCATCAAGAAATCGCTGACCTGCTCGCCGTGGCGCTCTTGCGCCTGCGCGACAAGGATTCAGCGTTCAATCATTCGACCGCCTTAGTCACAAAAGACGAGGTTGGCCTTGGCTTTACTGCCCACCAGCGCGTGAATACGAACCCTGATCAGCAACAAGGAGTTCGCGCATGAAAACACACGCACCACAAGTCGATACCGCCAGCGTGGCGGCACGGGTCGCCCAACTTCCCCACCTCCCCATGGACAGCCTGTGGGCGCTTTGGGACGAGCATTTCGATGAGCGCCCGAATCACCATCACCGCACCTGGCTTGAAACCCGACTGGCTTACAAGATCCAGGAGCGTGCCTTTGGCGGCCTCAAGGGATCCGTGCGCCGCAAGCTGGAGGAGATCGGTGAGACGGGCATCCTGCCGCCCCGGCTGCGCCGCGAAGCAGATCGCCTGCTGCCGGGCACGATCCTCACGCGCGTCTATGACGATGTCGAGCATCAGGTGTTGGTGCGCGGCATGCGCGACTTCGAGTATCGCGGACAGCGGTTCACGAGCCTCACGGCGGTGGCCAAGGTGATCACAGGCTGTCCGTGGTCGGGCCCTCTGTTCTTCGGCCTCAAGACCAAGAAGAGGGAGGCAGTATGAAGTCTCATCGCAACATGCCGGCGGCACCGGTGCTCGCACCCCGCAAGCGCTGCGCCATCTACACCCGAAAATCAACTGACGAGGGGCTGGACCAGGAGTACAACAGCCTCGAGGCTCAGCGGGATGCTGGACTCGCCTTCGTGTTGAGTCAACGAAGTGAGGGATGGACTGCAGTGCAGGACGGCTATGACGACGGCGGCTACTCCGGCGGCAATCTGGATCGCCCTGCGCTCAAGCGCTTAATGGCGGACATCGAGGACGGTCGCATCGACATTGTGGTCGTTTACAAGATCGACCGCCTGACGCGCAGCCTTCCGGACTTCGCCAAACTAGTGGAGGTGTTCGACCGTAACGGGGTCAGTTTTGTTTCTGTCACGCAGCAATTCAACACGACGACCTCGATGGGGCGGCTGACGCTCAACATCCTGCTGTCCTTCGCACAGTTCGAGCGCGAGGTCACGGGCGAACGCATCCGCGACAAGATCGCGGCCAGCAAGGCCAAGGGGATGTGGATGGGCGGCACACCACCTCTCGGGTACGACGTCGTCGAGCGCAAGTTGGTGATCAACGAGCAGGAGGCGGACCTGGTGCGTTACATCTTCCGGCGCTATGCCGAGCATGGGTCGGCGGCCGAGATTGTGCGCGAGTTGGCGATCGAGGGACGGACTACCAAGGCCTGGCAGACGCAGGGTGGGCAGTTCCGCGAGGGCATGGTCTTCACCGACCCGCCGTATAACGTGAACTACGCCAACAGCGCCAAGGACAAGATGCGCGGCAAGGATCGCGCGA
>DAIMZU010000627.1:0-2415 GCA_036733845.1 Ramlibacter sp. | reverse complement strand
TAGGCATCGACCACGGTGGTGTCGCCGCGGCTGACGAACTTCATCATCGGGCTGGTCTCGTGGCTGGTGGAGACCTGGGTGAAGCCGGCATCGCGCGCGAGCCGCGCCGCCGCCAGCTCGTGGTCGGGGTAGCGCCAGCCGTGCATGAACACGATGGCCACGCTGCGAAGCCCGGTTGCATGGGCCTGGACCAGCTGCGCACGCAGGGCGTCCTCGTCGAGCGGCTGCACGAGTTCACCATTCGCACCCACGCGCTCCATCGCCTCCACCACGCTTGCATAGAGCAGCTCAGGCAGCACGATGTGGCGATCGAACAGGCGCGGGCGATTCTGGTAGGCGATGCGAAGTGCGTCTCGAAACCCCCGGGTGGTCACCAGCAGCGTCGGCTCGCCCTTGCGCTCGAGCAGGGCATTGGTGGCCACCGTCGTGCCCATCTTCACGCACTCGACCTGCGCCGGAAGGATCGGCTCGCCGGGTGTCAGGCCCAGCAGATGCCGGATGCCGGCGACCGCCGCGTCCGCGTACTGTTCGGGGTTGTCGGACAGCAGCTTGTGCGTGACGAGCTGGCCGTCGGGGCGCCGGCCCACGATGTCGGTGAAGGTGCCGCCGCGGTCGATCCAGAACTGCCAGCGGGCGGCTGGCAACGAAGCCGCCGATGCGGTGCCCGCATCGGCCAGGGGGTCGCTCAGCGCGCTCATGGCGATCCCTCAGGGAATGAAGCGCTGCGCGCGAAAGCTGTCGAAGATGCGCAAGAACATCTCTTCGGAGTCCACGAACTCCTGGAAGCCAAACTTCCGGGCCTTGGTGTTGTCCAGCATGATGTCCCAGGTGGGCGCAAAGGCGTAGTTGGCAAATGCCCAGTTGGCGGCTTCCTCGAACGGTGTGGGCAGCAGGCCGTGCTCGCGGACGATCTCGTCCCACAGCGGCGCCTTGTCCGCCATCATGAGCTCCAGGTCGATCTGCTGCACGCCCCCATCCTCGAGGCCGAAGTAGTGGGCAATGCGCGGCCACAGGTGCTGCCAGCGGAAGTGGTCGCCGTTGACCATGTTGAAGGCCTGGTTGGCGCACCCGGGCGTGGTGGCCGCCCACAACATGCCCTTGTTCAGGAGTTCGACGTCGCTCGCGCAATGCACGGCGCGGAACGCCGCCTCGGGGCCGGGAAAACGCAGCGGCAGGCCGAGCTTGCGGCAGAGGGTGGCGTAGACGGCTAGCGGCTTGGGCAGATTGATGTCGGTCCGCGCGTACCCGCAGACGATGTGCGGCCGCATCAATGACCAGCTCCAGCGTTTGCCTTCGGCCAACTGCTTCAGGAAGTCTTCCTGCGTGTAATAGAAGTTCGGCGGGAAATGGCGCGCGTCGGTTTCCTTCGCGGGCGTCTTGAACGGCCCCAGGTGCCGTCCGTAATACTTGGAGCCCTGGAGCAGGCACACGTGCTGCAGTTCCGGCGTGGCCGCCTCGATGGCGGTCATGGCATTGCGGAACAGGTCCGCGTCCTGTGCCGCCTTGTCGACCCATCGCGTCCCGGTGGCGTGGCCGGTCCAGAAGATGTGCGTGGTGCGTCCCAGCGTGCCCAGTTGACGCTCGCAATCCTGCGGATCGGTCATGTCGCAGGCCAGGTGGCGGGCACGGGTCTCGAACTGGGGCGGCCGCCTCGAGACGATCGTCACCTCCCAGCCGCCCACGCGGTCGAGCAGTTGCGCCATGTTGGCGCCCACCATGCCGGTGCCGCCCAGGATGACGGCGACTTTTCCTGTCATTGATGCACCTCGTGAGTTATTTCAGCAGCATGCGGCGTCACCGCACCTGCAGCACCGTCTCGACGGCGGCGCCCAGCGCCAGCAATTCGTGGTCGCGGCCTGCGCCTGCCGCGAGCATCAGGCCCACGGGCGCGTCGCCTTCGCGATGGCAGGGCACGCTGAGCGCGCAGCCGTCCAGGAAGTTGATGAGGGTGGGGTTTCGCAGGATCAGCAGGTTGCTGCTGCCGTACACCTCGTCGCTCGCCTGCAGTTCCGCCAGCTTTCGCGCCACGACCGGCACGGTCGGCAGGACGAATGCGACGGCGTTCGATTGCGCGAGCCGGCGCGTGACGGCGTCGATCCAGCGCCGGCGGCCATCAAGGAGTTCGATGTAGTCGGCGGCCGTCATCGCCGCGCCACGGCGGATGCGGGTGATCACGCGTGGGTCGTACTCGGCGCCACGCGTCTCCGCCAGGCGGGCATGCCAGGCCCAGGACTCCGACGCGGTGAAGCCGCCCGCGCGGTTGAGGTGCGCCAGTTCGGCGAACTCCGGCACCTCGATCTCGACCATCTGCACGCCAGCGGCCGAGAGGCGGGCGCAAGCGGCTTCGAAGGTGGCGCCCACCGTGGCGTCCATGCCGTCGAACACCAGGGTACTGGGCATCGCCAGGCGCAGGCC
>DAIMZU010000626.1:0-2419 GCA_036733845.1 Ramlibacter sp. | reverse complement strand
GGACAGGGCCTGCTCGGCGGGCTCGCGCAGCAGCGCCTCGTCGACGGTGGGCTGGACCGGCTCCGGAGCCTTCTTCAGGATGTTGCCGATGCGCTTGTTGGCGGCGGCCAGTGCGGGCGCCTCGGGCAGGGCTGCGAAGGCCCGCACGGCGGCCAGCCGCCGCGGGATGTCGCCGATACGGCGCGTCTCCTGGGCAAGCACCGCATCCACCTCCTGGGCGCCGTAGCCCTGTTCGCGCAGCAGGCCGGCCAGGCGCTCCTGGAAGAAAGTCTGGAGCTGCGGAACGGTGTCGGGCGCCGACTCCGGGAAAAGCCCGGCGGCCTCGGCCAGCAGCTCCTGCAGCGAGAGCGGCAGGTCGCGCTCGAGCAGCATCCTAAGGATGCCCAGCGCGTGCCGCCGCAGGGCGAAGGGGTCCTTGTCGCCGGTGGGCAGCTGGCCGATGGAGAACAGGCCGGCCACGGTCTCGAGCTTGTCCGCGAGCGCCAGCACGATGCCCACGGGACCCCGCGGCAGGCTGTCGCCGGCGAACCGGGGCTTGTAGTGGTCCTCGATCGCATCGGCGATGGGCTCGGGCAGGCCGTCGGCCAGCGCGTAGTAGCGACCCATGGTGCCCTGCAGTTCGGGGAACTCCCCCACCATGTCGGTGAGCAGGTCCGCCTTGGCGACGGAGGCGGCCTGGTCGGCCTGCCAGGCGAGGTGGTCGTCGCCCATCAACGCGCCGATCACCTGTGCAAGCTCGCGCACGCGGGCCGTGCGCTCGCCCTGGGTTCCGAGCTTGTTGTGGTAGACCACCTTGCCCAGCCCCTCCACGCGCGAGGCGAGGCTGCGCCGGCGGTCCTGGTCGAAGAAGAACTTGGCGTCGGCCAGACGGGGGCGCACCACGCGTTCGTTGCCGCCGATCACGGCACTCGCATCCTGCGGGCGGATGTTGCTGACCACCAGGAACCGGTGCGTCAGCCGCCCCTGCGGATCGAGCAGCGGAAAGTACTTCTGGTTGGCCTTCATCGTGAGGATGAGGCATTCCTGCGGCACGTCGAGGAACTCGGGCTCGAAGGCGCAGGACAGCACGTTGGGCCGCTCCACCAGCGCGGTGACCTCGTCGAGCAAGGCCTCGTCCTCGATCGGCCGCAGCCCCTCCCCCGCGGCGACCGCGGCTTCCTGGAGCTGACGGACGATCTCGGCGCGCCGGGCCTCGAAGCTGGCGATGACCGCGCCTTCGCGCGCCAGGGTGTCGGCGTACGCGTCGGCGTGTGCAATGCGCACGACCGGGCTTGCGGCCTCGAACCGGTGGCCGCGTGTGCTGTCGCCGGCCGACAGGCCGAGCGCGCGCACCGGCACCACGCGCTCGCCGTGCAGCGCGAGCAGCGCGTGCGCGGGGCGAACGAACTTCACGTCGGTCCAGCCGTCGGCAAGCTGGTAGGTCATGACCTTGGGAATGGGCAGCCGCGCGATCGCCTCGGCCAGTGCCTTCTGCAGCCCCTCGGCCAGCGTGGCGCCGCGCAGCACGCTGTCGTGGAACAGCGCTTCGGCCTTGCCGTCCGGTGCCCGGCGCAGCGAGGCCACGGCGGAGGCGTCAGCGCCCAGCGCCTGCAGCTTCTTGAGCAGGGCCGGCGTGGGCTGGCCGGACGCGTCCAGGCCGACACTCGCGGGCATCAGCTTCTGCGAGACTGGGCGGTTCGCGGCCTGGTCGAGCACCTGCGTGATGTGCGCCGCCAGTCGTCGCGGAGAGGCGAAAGCGGTCAGGCGGGCATCGGCGGGGGCGAGCCCCTGCGACTGGAGTTGCTCCAGCAGGACGCCGGCGAAGGCGTCGCCGAGCTTGCGCAGCGCCTTGGGCGGCAGCTCCTCGACGAAGAGTTCGACCAGGAGGTTGTCGGTGTGTGCGGTCATGGATCAGGCGGCCTTCTTCTGCAACGCGGCGACCCACTCGGGCGGCGCCATCGGAAAGCCGAGCCTTTCGCGGCTGTCGTAGTAGCTCTGGGCCACGCTGCGGGCCAGGTTGCGGATGCGGCCGATGTAGCCGGCGCGCTCGGTCACGCTGATCGCGCCACGCGCGTCCAGCAGGTTGAAGCTGTGGGCGGCCTTGAGCACCTGCTCGTAGGCAGGCAGTGCCAGTTGCTGCTCCATCAGGTGCCGCGCCTGGCGCTCGTGCGCCTCGAAGGCGGTGAACAGGAACGCGGCGTCGCTGTGCTCGAAGTTGTAGGCCGACTGCTCACGCTCGTTCTGCAGGTAGACGTCGCCATAGCTCAGGCCCTCGGTCCAGCGCAGGTCGTAGACGTTCTCGACGCCCTGCAGGTACATCGCCAGGCGCTCGAGGCCGTAGGTGATCTCGCCGGTGATGGGCTTGCAGTCCAGCCCGCCGACCTGCTGGAAGTAGGTGAACTGCGTCACCTCCATGCCGTTGAGCCAGACCTCCCAGCCC
>DAIMZU010000625.1:0-2419 GCA_036733845.1 Ramlibacter sp. | reverse complement strand
CGGTGCAGGTAGCGGTCATTGGCAGCGGTGGAGCCGCGATGGCGGCGGCGCTGAAGGCCGTCGAGCAAGGCGCGCACGTCACGCTGATCGAGCGCGGCACCATCGGCGGCACCTGCGTCAATATCGGTTGTGTGCCGTCCAAGATCATGATCCGCGCCGCTCACATCGCCCATTTACGCCGGGAAAGCCCATTCGACGGCGGTATCACCGCGACTGTGCCTGCGATTGATCGCAGCAAACTACTGGCCCAGCAGCAGGCCCTCGTCGATGAACTCCGCCATGCCAAGTACGAAGGCATCCTGGACAGCAATTCAGCCATCACCGTTCTGCATGGTGAAGCTCGTTTCAAGGACGACCAGAGCGTTGTCGTCCGTTTGAACGAGGGTGGTGAGCGCGTCGTGATGTTCGACCGCTGCCTGGTCGCCACGGGTGCCAGCCCGGCCGTGCCGCCGATTCCGGGCCTGAAAGAGTCACCGTACTGGACGTCGACCGAGGCGCTGGTCAGCGAGACCGTTCCCGAACGCCTGGCCGTGATCGGCTCGTCGGTGGTGGCGCTGGAACTGGCGCAAGCCTTTGCCCGGCTGGGCAGCCAGGTCACGATCCTGGCGCGCAGAACGCTGTTCTTCCGCGAAGACCCGGCCATCGGCGAGGCCGTTACCGACGCTTTCCGTGCCGAAGGGATCACGGTGTTGGAACACACGCAAGCCAGCCAGGTCGCGCATGTGAACCGCGAATTCGTGCTGACCACGGGGCACGGTGAAATACGCGCCGACAAGCTGCTGGTCGCTACCGGACGGACACCGAACACGCGCAGCCTGGCACTGGACGCGGCGGGGGTCACCGTCAATGCGCAAGGGGCCATCGTCATCGACAAGGGCATGCGCACCAGCACGCCGCACATTTATGCGGCTGGCGACTGCGCTGACCAGCCGCAGTTCGTCTATGTGGCAGCGGCCGCCGGCACCCGTGCGGCCATCAACATGACAGGCGGAGACGCTGCCATTAATTTGACCGCGATGCCGGCCGTGGTGTTCACCGATCCGCAAGTGGCGACCGTGGGCTACAGCGAAGCGGAAGCGCATCACGACGGGATCGAGACCGACAGTCGCACCCTGACCTTGGACAACGTGCCGCGTGCGCTTGCCAATTTCGACACACGCGGCTTTATCAAGCTGGTCATTGAGGAAGGTAGCGGAAGGCTCATCGGTGTGCAGGCGGTGGCCCCGGAAGCAGGCGAACTGATCCAGACGGCTGTTCTCGCAATTCGCAACCGCATGACGGTGCAGGAACTGGCCGACCAGTTGTTCCCCTACCTGACGATGGTCGAGGGCTTGAAGCTCGCGGCGCAGACGTTCAGCAAGGACGTGAAGCAGCTTTCCTGCTGCGCCGGATGAGGGAAAAAGGAGGTGTTCAATGAACGCCTACACAGTGTCCCGGCTGGCCCTTGATGCCGGGGTGAGCGTGCATATCGTGCGCGACTACCTGCTGCGCGGACTGCTGCGGCCGGTGGCGTGCACCCCAGGCGTTCGATGACGCCGCCTTGCAACGCCTGTGCTTCGTGCGGGCCGCCTTCGAGGCGGGCATTAGCCTGGACGCACTGACGCGGCTGTATCGGGCGCTGGATGCTGCGGACGCCAACGAAGCGGCCACGCAGCTTGCCGTGCTGCGCCAGTTCGTCGAACGTCGGCGCGAAGCGCTGGCCGATCTGGAAGTGCAGTTGGCCACCCTGCCGACCGAGCCGGCCCAGCACGCGGAGAGTCTGCCATGAACAGCCCCGAGCGCTTGCCGACCGAGACACACAAGCCGTTCACCGGCTACCTGTGGGGCACGCTGGCCGTGCTCACCTGTCCCTGCCATTTGCCGATTCTCGCCATTGTGCTCGCGGGAACAACGGCCGGCGCGTTCATCGGGGAGTATTGGGGTATTGCAGCCCTCACGCTGACCGGTTTGTTTGTCCTGTCTGTGACGCGGCTGCTGCGGGCCTTCAGGGGGCGATCATGAGCGCTTCCCAACCCATTGAATGGACGGTGGCGCAACTGGCGCTGGCGCTGGCGGTTGCGGTTGCGGTTGCGGTTGCGGGCGGTCAGCTTGATCTGCACTACCAGCCGATTGTCGATTTGCGTAGTGACCAGATTGTCGGCGCGGAAGCCCTGTTGCGCTGGCGTCACCCGATGCTCGGACTGTTGCCGCCGGGCCAGTTCCTGCCCGTGACCGAATCGTCTGGCCTGATGCATGAAATCGGTGCTTGGGTGCTGGGCGCAGCCTGCCGTCAGATGCGCGACTGGCAGGCGCTGGCATGGCAACCGTTCCGGCTGGCCGTCAATGTTTCGGCGAGCCAGGTGGGGTCTGACTTCGACGGGTGGGTACCAGGTCAGCGGCGCCCCCCCTGTCGCTATCGCTGAAAACTGAAGACCCGATA
>DAIMZU010000624.1:0-2420 GCA_036733845.1 Ramlibacter sp. | reverse complement strand
GCCAGGCATGCCAACTCGGCCCAGGTCACATCGCCGCGGTTGGCCAGGTGCCAGATCCCCGCCTCGCCGTCGATCAGCAGGTCCAGCGTGGCATGTACCAGGTCCGGCACGTAGGTAGGCGACACCCGCTGGTCGTCGGCCCCCATCACCGTCTCGTCGCGGCCCAGAGCCTGAAGGGCGAGCGTCACGAAGTTGTACCGGTCCCAGGGGCCGAAGAACGCCGCCGTGCGGACCACCAGAGCAGACGGGCAGACCGCCAGGGTGCGGCGCTCCGCCTCTGCCTTGCTGCGTCCGTAGGCGTTCAGCGGGTTCGGCCGGTCGGACTCGACGTAAGGCCGTCGCTGTGCGCCGTCGAACACCTGGTCGCTGGAGAACCCCACCAGGCGCACGCCGTGGCGGGCACAGGCGCTGGCCAGCCGTTCGGCGCCGAGGGCGTTCTCGCGGAAGCAGCGCTCGTCGGATTCTGCGTCGTCGAGGCGGACGAAGCCGGCGGTGTTGACGACTGCCCAGGGCCGCCAACGGGTGAGCGCAGCGTTCACGCTGTCCGCATCGGAGATGTCCATTTCCGAGCGCGTGAGCAGGTGGTAGGGCAGCCCGCGTACCTCGCACAAACGAGCGAAGGCCCGCCCCAGGGTGCCGGTTGCGCCGGTGATCAGGATCGGCCGTCCGCACACCGACAGGGCCTCGAGTTCGCCGTGGCAGGGGTAAGCGAGCCGAAGCTCCCGCTGCCACCAACCCGGGCCATCGAGCACCGCGTGGTCGGGGGCCTCGCCATTCGCGAGCTGCGATGCCAGCCGGGCCAGTGCGGTGGGCCGGGGCGGGTTGGCGCTGACGTCCCACAGGCCCGGCTCATAGTGGCCCTGCTGCCGGGTGACCAGGCTGTCCCAGTCGAACGTGCCGAAGGCCGCCCAGACGGTCACTGCACGGATGTCCAGCCCTTCCTCGCGCAGTCCCTGCGCCGTGTTCCAGGCCTGGTGCAGCCAGCGCAGCTGTTCTTCGCGGGTGCAGCCCAGGTGCACCTCGGTGATCGCCATCGGCAGCCGGTAGCGCTCGGCCGCTTCGCGCAGCCGCGCCTCGAAACCGCCCAGATGAGTGCCGTGCACCCGCGCGGCTTCCACGTCCACGTAGCGGTGGCGCCCGTTGCCCCCATGCAGGTGCGGCGGATAGCGGTCGAGCCGCGCATCGAGGAAGCGCTCGCTCGTGACATAGCTGTTGATGCCCAGGATGTCCGGCGGGCAGGGCCGTTCCACCAGCGCCATCAGTTCGCGTTCTTCGGCGCCGTGCCCGAGCAGCCAGCGCCACATCGGGTGATGCCGGTCCACCCTGCCGGCCAGCAGGTCGAAGCTGAGCCAGCGGCGGGTGTTCTCGAACTCCACCTGGTAGGCCAGGACGGGCGAGGCAGTGCTGGCGAAGCCGAGGTCTTCCGTCTGTACCAATGCCGCAGCGGGATTCACGCTGCGAATGGCATGCATGGCGGCCACGGTGCCGTGGACCTGGCCCAGCAGGCAGCGCACGAAACTGCGGTCATCGCGGGCGTGCGGGTACCAGTGGCCGTACAGGCCGGAAAAGCGCGCGGTGGTCAGCGGCTCGTTGACCGGGGTCCATGCATCGATCTGCGGGTAGCGCTCGGCGCAGGCCTGTGCATACGCACCCAGTTTTTCAGGAAACGCCGGGTCCACCAGGCTGGTGTGCCTGGGCCCGCTGCCGTGGTGGACCAGGCCGGCGATCGGCGCAATGCCGAGTTCGGCCAGGCGGCCGATACGGGCATCAGCCCAGGACCAGTCCGGCGGCGAATGCTCGTCGGGGGCGGTGCGTTCCCACACCAGCGGAAAGCGCATGCGGCGCACGCCGACTGCCGCGATCCGATCGAGGTCGTCGAGGCGATCGGCGAAGCCGTTCTGGAGCAACTGGTCGTGGAACCGGTCGCCCACGCGGTTGACGGTGCACTCCGGCCCCGCCCACAATTGCAGCGGCTCCCTCATGTGCCGGCGGCGCTGGTCTGCATCTGTTCGTGCCGCTGCGCCAGTCGCTTGAAGGTGGCCAGCGCCTGCCCGACGACCTGATCCATGTTGTAGTACTTGTAGGTGGCCAGCCGTCCCACGAAGGTGACGTTCTCCATGGCATCCGCCTCGGCCTCGTACTTGCGGTACAGCTCCGCGTTCTCAGGCCGCGGGACCGGATAGTAGGGGTCGCCCTCGGCGCAGGGGTATTCGTACACGACCGAGGTGCTCGCGTGCTTCTGGCCCGTGATGTGCTTGAACTCGCTGATGCGGGTGTAGCCGTAGTCGTTGGGATAGTTCACCGTGCCGACCGGCTGGAACTGCTCCTGCGGCAGGGTGACGTGCTCGAACTGCAGGCTGCGGTAGGGCAGCTTGCCGTACTTGTGGTTGAAGAACGCGTCCACAGGGCCGGTGTAGACC
>DAIMZU010000623.1:0-2423 GCA_036733845.1 Ramlibacter sp. | reverse complement strand
GTCGCTGTCCTTGACGCCCTTGCTCTTGAGGAAGGCACGCAGGATCTTGTTGGTCGTGCGGGGATACACATAGTCCGTCCCCAGCAGAACGAAGCGCTTCGCGCCTCCGCCGTCCTTGGACATCAGGTATTCCACCGCGGGAATCGCCTGCTGGTTGGGCGCGGCACCGGTGTAGAACACGTTGCGGGACAGCTCCTCGCCTTCGTACTGCACGGGGTAGAACAGCAGGCCGTTGAGCTCTTCGACCACCGGCAGCACCGACTTGCGCGACACGCTCGTCCAGCAGCCGAAGATCACCGCGACCTTGTCCTGCGTGAGCAGCTGGCGGGTGCGCTCGGCGAACAGCGGCCAGTTCGACGCAGGGTCGACCACCACCGGCTCGAGCTTGCGGCCGAGCACTCCGCCCTTGGCGTTGATCTCCTCAATGGCCATGAGCGCCGTGTCCTTGAGGACGGTCTCGGAAATCGCCATCGTCCCCGACAGGCTGTGGAGGATACCGACCTTGATGGTCCCCGCGGACTGCGCGTGCACGGAAGACAAAGGCAGCGCAGCGAGCGTGGCGGCCGCCGCGAGGGCCTGGAGGGTGAATCGACGTTGCATGATGGGGCGCACTCCTGTGGAATGGAAACGAAAACTGGAACCATCACCGCAGCACCTCTGCGTTCCGGGCAGGCCCGCCTGGGTGCGACGATGGACCCACTGTAGGAAGCGCAGCCGTTGCGGCCAATACGCCGCATGGCGTATGTAGGAGGAAAACCGAAGCTGTGTCGGACGGGCTGCCCGCCGACCCACGAAGCAGGCGGGTTTCGCTAGAGTCGCCAAGGGACGCCCGGTGGCACCTGCCAGTCGCAACGGAGCACGGGCGGCTCCCCCGGACACAGCCCAAGGAAATTTATGGAAACCCTCCTCGTCTTCTCGCACCTGCGCTGGAACTTCGTCTACCAGAGGCCGCAGCACCTGCTGTCACGCCTGGCGCGCCGATGGCGCGTGGTTGTGGTGGAAGAACCCATGCCTGGCGCGCCCGAAGACCGCCTGGAGGTCATCACGCCGTGCGAGAACGTGATGGTCTGGCGCCCGCACCTGCGGGGTGCGGCCCACGGCTTCCATGACGACCACCTGGCGGTCCTGCAGCCGATGCTGCGAAAGGCCATGAAGGAACACCAGGTCCGCCAGTACTGGAACTGGTTCTACACCCCCATGGCGTACCCGCTGGCCAGCGGGCTTTCGCCGCGCGGATCGTCTACGACTGCATGGACGAGCTCAGCCACTTCCGCAACGCGCCGCGTCAGCTTCTGCAGCGTGAGACCGCACTGTTCAAGGCAGCGGACCTCGTCTTCACCGGCGGACCCAGCCTCTACCGCGCCAAGCGCGACCGCCACCCGGACGTGCACTGCTTCGCCAGCAGCGTGGACGCGGCGCATTTCCGCGCGGGTGCCGCCGACCACGCCCTGCAGGCGCAGCTGCCACGGCCGCGGCTGGGCTGGGCCGGGGTGATCGACGAGCGCGTCAACCTCGACCTCATCGCCGCCGTGGCCGACGCCCGCCCGCATTGGCAGCTCGTCATGGTGGGCCCCATCGTGAAGATCGATCCCGCGAGCGTGCCGCGCCGCGAGAACATCCATTGGCTGGGGCAGCAGTCGTATGACGACCTGCCGGCCTTCATGTCCGGCTGGGACGTGTGCATGCTTCCCTTCGCGCTCAACGAGGCCACGCGCTTCATCAGCCCGACCAAGATCCTCGAGTACATGGCCTGCGGCCGCCCTTCGGTGAGCACCTCGATCCGCGACGTGGTTGAGCCTTATGGGCACCTGGTGCCCATCGCCGACGAACCCGAGACGTTCATCGACGCCTGCGATTCGATCCTTGCGCGCACGCCGCACCAGCAGTTCATGCATTCGAAGGCGCTGGCCGAACTCGTCGCCGGAACGTCCTGGGACCGCACCGCGAACGCGATGGCCGAGCTGATCCTCCGCGCCGACGAGGAAAACCAGGCCGCGCGCGAGGCCGCCCAGGCCACGCGCCAGGACGAGCTGTCCCAGGCCATGACCCGCACCGCGCACGTCGAGGCGATTTCGGCAGCGCGTGTCGCTGCGCGTTGAGCGTCCGCCGGTCGAGCCCCGGGGGGATTGCAGGATCCGGCCGAAAGCGTCAGGACTGACAGGCTAAAACGCGGCGAGTCAGCAAAGGGTCAAGCACCGAGCATTTTGGGGACCCAAACTTCTTGCCCCACCTGCGTCGGGTGGCGGTAGGGAGAGATCACCCCATGCGATGGCCATTGCAATGCTTGTGTGCACTCCTTTGTGCAGCCGCGATCGCGGGCGGCGGTGGGGGTGGCGGAGGCGCCGGTCCGGCGGCCCCGGCCGTTGGGGGGACGCCTCCGGCTGAAGATCACAACCCGCCGCCCATGGAGCGCACCCCGGACC
>DAIMZU010000622.1:0-2424 GCA_036733845.1 Ramlibacter sp. | reverse complement strand
GGTGACGGCGGCGGCCTCGGAGCCGACGACAGCATCGGAATCGACGCGTCGCTGAACGCCGCGCGCCGGGGTCCGGCCCTCACCCGCGAGATGGTGCGCCGGTCCATCGGTACCGGGCCGGTGCCCTCGGGGGCAGGTCCGGATGGCGGATTTCCCACCGTGGCATCGAACCCGGGCCGGTTCTTCGGGCGTGGCGAGCCGCAGCCGGCCATACCGGCCGCCGTGGCCCCTTCTGGTGTCGCCGGTGTGCCGATCCGCGGAATGGCGCCACCGGCCGCACCCGCGCAGGCCCGCGTCCCATCCACCGTGCCGGCTCAGGCGCGAGCCCCATCCACCGCGCAGGCGATGGGTGGCGCGCCCAGTGCGGCGGTGGTGGCGGGGGCGGCAGGCGCCGCTTCGGGCGCGCCGGCCACGCCTGCGACCGTCGCCGTCCCGTCGTCCGAGACCTTTCCGGCGCCCTTCCAGCACGGGGACATCTCCGCCCGGCCGCTGCCGGCGCAGCCGCCCCTTGTGCTCGAGCGGCGCGTGCCCTGGGGCGGACGCGACTAGGCGCCTGCGCCGCATCAGCGCTCCCTCTCCCGCGTGCGGTCGACCGCCGGGCTGAGGGCAGCCCCGCAGGGTGCATCCTCGCCTGGCGTGCCGGCTGGGCGTACCATCGCTGAATGCGCTCCAGCGATGACAACCTCCCTCGCGACGGCCAGAGCATCCTCGCGCTCGCCGCGCGCTCGATGTTCCAGCTGTTTTCCAACGTGAGCCAGGGCATGTTCCTGGTGGACCGCACGGGCACGGTGGTGTGGGTCAACGACGGCTACAAGCGCTTCCTGCCCGCCCTGGGCTTCTCGTCGGTGGACCAGTTCGTCGGCCACAAGGTCGAGGACGTGGTTCCCAACACGCTCATGCGGCGCGTGCTGGAAACCGGCCAGCCCATCCTGATCGACCTGCTCACCAACCGCGCGGGCACCTTCGTGGTCAGCCGGATTCCCCTGCGGGATGAAGCCACCGACGAGCTGATCGGCGCGATCGGCATCGTGCTGTTCGACCACCCCGAGACCACGCTGCAGCCGCTGATCCATAAGTTCGCCCATCTGCAGCGTGACCTGGACGACGCCCGGCGCGAGCTGGCGCGCCAGCGCCGGTCCAAGTACACGCTGGCCAGCTTCATCGGCACCAGCCCTGCGGCAGTGGAGGTCAAGCGGCAGGCGCGGCGGGCGGCGCAGTCCGCCAGTCCGGTGCTGCTGCTGGGCGAGACGGGCACCGGCAAGGAGGTGCTCGCGCACGCCATCCACGCGGCCTCGCACCGCGCCGGCGGGCCTTTCGTCAGCATCAACATCGCGGCCGTGCCCGAGACGCTGCTCGAGGCCGAGTTCTTCGGTGTCGCTCCGGGCGCCTACACCGGCGCCGACCGAAAGGGCCGGGACGGTAAGTTCAAGCTCGCCGACGGCGGCACGCTGTTCCTCGACGAGATCGGAGACATGCCCGCCAACCTGCAGCCGAAGCTGCTGCGGGCCCTCCAGGAAGGCGAGATCGAGCCGCTGGGCTCGAACAAGGTCGTGCCCTTCGATGCGCGCGTGATCGCCGCCACCTCGCGCGACCTGCCGCAGCGCGTGCGCGAGGGGCTCTTCCGCGAGGACCTGTACTACCGCCTCAACGTGCTGCCCATCCGGGTGCCGCCGCTTCGCGAGCGCCGGGAAGACCTGCCTGCGCTGGTGGAGGCGCTGGGCGAGGAAATGGCGCTTCGCAACGGCACGCCGCCGCCCGAACTCGACGCCCGTGCGCTGGCGCTGCTGGCTGGCCAGGCCTGGCGCGGCAACATCCGCGAGTTGCGCAACGTGCTGGAGCAGGCGGCGCTTCGCAGCGATTCGGGGCACATCACCGCGGACGAACTCCTCCCCGTGCTGCGGGAGTCTGGCGTGGTGTTGGCCGAAGCCGCCCCGACCCCGGCGGCGGCATCGTCGTCGGGCGCGCTTCGCCCGTTGGCCGAGCAGGTGGCCGAGGTCGAACGCAACGCGATCCGGGCGGCGCTCGCGCAGACCGGCGGCAACAAGCTCGCGGCGTCCCGCTTGCTCGGCATCTCGCGTGCCACGCTGTATGAACGGCTCGAAGCGCTGTACGGAAATCAGACACTGCCTGAAATCCAGACAGCCTGAGCTGTCTGGAAATCAGACACGGCCGGGGGCCGGTCACAAAAATATCCTTTCCCAACAATGGCTTGCGTGCTGGCACGAGTCCTGCAACAGTCATGCGCCATCGAATCATCACGAGGAGACACCATGATCCGCCGCACCCTGGTCGCACTGGCCGCACTGGCCGCATCGGCCTTCACAGCGCCTGTCGTCCTTGCCCAATCCGGCAAGGAGATCAAGATCGCGCACATCTACAGCCGCACCGGCCCGCTGGAAGCCTACGGCAAGCAGACGCAGACCG